>NZ_JAYGHQ010000009.1:0-53488 GCF_034931425.1 Crocosphaera sp. XPORK-15E | reverse complement strand
AGTCCCTCAGTCAGCATTCCCTCAGTCAGCATTCCCTCAGTCAGCAGTTTAATCAATATGGAGATAAAAAAAATGAATCAAACCATCAATTTAGCGGATATTCGTAGTGGTCAAATTAAAGATTTAGCGGGGATAGATTTATCAGGTGCTAACTTATCGGGTGCGGATTTAACGGGGGCCAATTTACGGGGTGCTAATTTACGGTGTAACTTACGGGGTGCGGATTTGACGGGGGCTGATTTAAGAGATGCTGACTGTCGTAATGCGGATTTACGGGGAGCGATTTTATTAGATATAGTGGGCAAAAATATCAGTTTAGCAGGGGCTTTTCTGGCGGGGGCAGTATTAAGCCATTTAGACTTAACGAGGGTCGATTTTCGGGGATGTGATTTACGGGGAGCAACCTTAATCGGAACGATTTTACAACAAGCTGATTTAAGCAATACTAATTTATCGGGAGCAGATTTATCTCAAGCAGATTTAGAAGAAGCCATTCTCAATGGTGCGATCCTGAGAGGGACTAATTTCAGTGAGGCCAATTTATTCTGCGCTCAAGTTGAACGAGTTATCTTAGAAGGGGCATCATTAAATGATGCTTGTATTGAAGGCACTCCTTGGGATCTCAGTTTGTGACACTTATCAGCCTTTGCTATATTGTCTGAGAGCAGCAATAAACATCCTTTGGAACAAAGATGGTCAAAGAACCCTTAATTGAACTCAGAGGCGTTTCTAAGTCCTTTGGCGGTAATGTTATTCTTGATGAGATTGATTTAACCATTTATAGTGGAGAGGCCTTAGTCGTTATTGGCCCATCTGGTACGGGAAAATCAACCATTTTACGACTCATTGCCGGATTATTACCCCTAGATCGTGGCGAAATTTACCTGAAAGGAAAACGACGCAAAGGCATTATTGAAGACGGCCATCAACCGATGAGAATTGCCTTAGTTTTCCAACAAGCTGCCCTATTTGACTCCTTAACGGTGGATGAAAATGTGGGCTTTTTTCTCTACGAACATTCTAAACTACCCCGCCCCAAGATTCGGGGATTAGTCGATGCTAAATTAGCTATGGTGGGATTACAGGGAATGGGCGATCGCTATCCTTCCCAACTTTCCGGGGGGATGCGAAAACGGGTTAGTTTTGCCCGCGCTTTAATTGCTAACCCTGAAAATACCCTAGACAACCCCGAAATTGTCCTCTATGACGAACCAACAGCGGGCTTAGACCCCATTTCTTCCACCGTGATTGAAGATTTAGTGCGTCGTCTGCAAAAAGCTCCTGGAGGGTGTGATACCTATGTAATGGTTTCCCACCAAGATAGTACCATTCGCCGCACGGCAGATCGGGTAATCTTTCTCTACGGTGGCAAAATTCAATGGGAGGGGATGGTAGATGAGATTGATAGCACTTCTAACCCCATTGTGCGACAGTTCTTTAGTGCCAGCATCAAAGGCCCAATTAGAGTAATCGATTAAGCTATGGTATGAGGGGATGAAAGATGAACAATCTTATCTATTCCTTGATCATTTTTTGAGACAGTGTGAGGAACAACCATGCTACGAATGCGAACCCTTCAGGAAGGCTCAGTCGGGCTATTTGCTCTTTTAGGACTAATTATGTTTGGGGGATTGGTAATATGGCTTCGAGGGGGTGTCTTAGGCCAACAAACCTATCAAATTATTGCTGATTTTCAAGATGTAAGCGGCTTACAAATTGGGGCCCCTGTTCGTTATCGTGGGGTGGCCGTGGGGAAAATTCTTGGACTCCAACCGAGCAGTAACGGAGTCAAAGTAGCGGTAGAAATATCTTCCACAGAGTTACGCATTCCCAGTGGCTCAAAGATTCAAATTAACCGTGTTGGACTTATTGGCGAGGCCTCCGTGGACATTACCCCCTCCCGTAGTTTGTCGAAGGAGGCCTTAGCCATTGATCCTACTAGCAAAGATTGTGCTGCGGCTCAAAAAATTCTCTGCAATAATGATCAAATTGAAGGGCAGACAGGTTCCCAATTGGTTGAAGCTTTGACCCGTTTAAGTAATGCTTACAGTGACCCCGAATTTGTGGGGAATTTAAGTTCAGCCGCGAAAAATGTCTCGAAAGCAGGGGATAAAATTGCTACACTTAGTGAAGAAGTGACTCGGTTTTCTAAAGCGGCTCGCGGTCAAATTGGTGGGGTATCCGGTGCCATTCGTCGTGCAGATCAAGCGGCTCAAGATGCTTCTCAATTGATGCGAAATGTTAATACAGTCGTCACCGAAAATCGCGCTGATCTCAATCGCACTATTAGCGGTGCTGCTAATTTAATTAATAACCTTGATGGGTTGGTGGCGGAAAATAGAGGGAATGTTGTTAATACTTTGAATAGTCTTGAGCGTACCAGTGATGAGGCGCGAAAGGTAGCAATTAATTTAGGCACAACGGTTAATAGGGTTAATGCTGGCCTTGATGAAGTTAATGTTAAACAAATTGCTAAGGATTTAGAAGTATTGATGGCTAATGCTGCCGAAACTTCTAAAAATTTACAGAATTTTTCCCAAGCAATTAATGATCCACAAGTTATTTTAGGCATTCAAAAAACCTTAGATTCGGCTCGCTCAACTTTTGAAAATGCTCAAAAAATTACCTCTGATGTGGAAGAATTAACAGGTGATCCTTCCTTCCGTGATAATGTTCGTAAATTGATTAATGGACTGAGTAGTTTAGTCTCTTATACGGAACAATTAGAACAACAAGTTTACACGGCCCAAGTTCTTGAAGTAGTTAGTGATCAGGTGGAATATCAATTAGTAACTCAACAAAGGTTAGACACAACTCAAACCCCTCAAAATTACCCGACTGCATTACCTAAACGAATTTCACCCCTGAAACAACCTATCCCTAAAATTACCCTAGATCCGGTTCAAAAACAAGGAGAAACCAGCGAACAAAAAGATAAAATAGATAATTAACCCAATTCTAGACAATTTCATCAGGATTAATGCCCAGTTCTCGCAATTTTTGAGCTAATATAGCTTCACGTCGTTGTGATTCTTCTTTGGCTCGTCTTTCCTCCTCTTTAGCTCGTCTTTCCTCCTCTTTAGCTCGTCTTTCTTCCTCTTTGGCTAATTTTTCCTGTTCCTTGGCTAATCGTTCCTGCAAGGCGGATTCTTGAGGAGTAGGGACTAATTCGCCTTCATTGGTAAAATAGCGTAATTTACCGTCTAATACTCCTAAATATAATCCTAATTCCTTACTCCATAGATAGCCTTGCTCATTGGGTGCGATCGCTTCATATTGTCCATGGGTCAAACTAAACCCTTCAAATTCTAAGGTATTCGGGTCAAACCAGAAATAATCAGGGGTACGGAAAATATTTTGATAAAGGTCTTTTTTGCGGGTTCTATCCACATTTGCCGTAGAATCTGAGAGTATTTCCATAATTAAATTGGGATATTTGCCCCCTTCTCCCCAAACTACCCAACTCTTACGGGGACGTTTTTGAGTGTCTAAAACAACAAAAAAATCAGGGCCACAGAAATCTCGCTTTTTCAGTTGTTCTGCGTTGTAATAAATAGTCAGATTACCAGAAGCATAGTAATCCGTTCTTTCTTGCCATAACCAGTCTAAACAAGCTAACAATAAGATTATTTGTTGTAAATGTAAGTCACTTTCCAAGGGAGGTTCATCACTCCATAAATCGGTGGGAGGACAGATAATTTCAGAAGTCTGGTCTAGGGTTGTCATCTTTTTAACCCGTTGTAATCGTTAAATCAATCATAGCAAATTAAGCTAAAACAGTTTTAAATGTAATCAGTTTGATTGAATCGCTGTGATCGCAACCGTATTAATAATATCTTCAACGGTACAACCTCGACTGAGATCGTTGACGGGTTTTTTTAACCCTTGTAAAATGGGGCCGATGGCAATAGCTCCCGTTTCTCTTTGCACTGCTTTATAAGTATTATTTCCCGTATTTAAGTCAGGAAAGATAAAAACTGTTGCTTGTCCCGCTACTTTTGAATCGGGTATTTTTTGCGCTGCAACAGTCATATCAACCGCAGCATCATATTGTATTGGCCCTTCAAATAATAAGTCAGGACGGCGTTTTTTAGCGATGATGGTTGCTTGTTTAACTTTTTCTACATCTTCCCCTTTTCCTGACTCTCCTGATGAATAAGAAAGTAAGGCAACTTTTGGAATTATCCCAAAAGTTTCGGCTGTTTCTGCGGAAACAATGGCAATTTCTGCTAATTGTTCGGCAGTAGGATTAGGATTAATCGCACAGTCTCCATAGACTAAAACTTTGTCGGGTAAACACATAAAAAAGACTGAAGAAACGAGTTTGTAATCTGGTTTTGTTTTAATAATTTGTAGAGCCGGACGAATTGTATGTCCTGTGGTATGAATTGCTCCTGAAACCATGCCATCTGCATCGCCTTTGTACACCATCATTGTCCCAAAATATGAGACATCTATCATCATATCTTTGGCACTTTCTAAGGTGAGTCCTTTGTGTTTTCTGAGGTCATATAATGTCTGAGTATAATCTTCTAAATATGGACTTTCTACCGGATTAATAATATTTAAGTTATTAAGATCTAATTGAATCCCATTATTTTGAATCGTTTGTTCAATTCTTGCTTTTTCTCCCAATAAGGTTATATTTACAATATCCCGTGATGTTAAAATAGCAACCGCTTGCAAAATACGAGGATCTTTTCCTTCGGGTAAAACAAGATGACGTTTTTTAGATTTGGCCTGTTGAATTAGGTTATAGGTAAATAATTTCGGGGTAATTCCATCAACTTCAATATCATTAATCAGTTGTTCTAATTTTGGTAGATTAACAGATTCATCAAAAATTTCAATACTCCAATTAATTTTTTCTAAATCTCCCGCTTTTAAAGAACTATAAACAGTTTGCAAACGAGAAGCAGTAGGATAGGTATAAGTATCCACCCACAAAATGGGTAACGGATCAGCAAGTCCCCCAATTAATCGGTCAATTGAACTTTCTAATTGACATTCAGTGGTTAGGAGAATACCTGCTAAATTTGGGTAATTTGTAGACTGATGAGCTTGTAATGTTCCAATGATAACATCACCTCTATCTGATGGTGTTACCACTAAATAATTGTCATCTAAGTGAGTAATTGCGTGTTGCATTTGCATGGCAGCAACAAGATAATTAAAGACTAAATTATCTAAACGATTATGTCCATATAAAACTTGGGCTTTTAGTTGTTCTGCAATTTCTCTGACTCTGGGACTATCTAACTTTTTATCATAGGGAATGACTGAGAATAAATAATGATTATCTGTGTAAATTTTTTGTAGGCTATCTTCTAAGGCTTTGACATCATTTAGAGCTACTTTGTTAACAATAATTCCTAAAATCTTGCAGTGTTTTTCTCGGTAAGCATCAGCTACAATTTTGAGAGAAATACTAATATCTTCAATGGATTTTTGATGACCATTACCTAAGATCAAAAAAGAGCATCCTAAGTTTTTAGCAATAGCAACATTAAGATCAAATGCAAAAGCTGCATTTTCTGCTACATAATCAGAGTTTTCACAAACAATAAAATCACAATTTTTCTCTAATTTCTTATATTTAGTGATAATTTTATCTAAAATCTCATCTAGTTTTTCTTGTCCCATCAAATTATTAACTTCTGAATACAATAACCCAAAGGAATCATGGTATGTTTGGGGTAATTTAAAATGAGAGAGAATTAAATCAATATGTTTATCTGGTTGATCATCAATAGGATCTTGAATAATGGGGCGAAAAAATCCCACTTTAGTCGTTTTTCTGAGGATAAGTTCAATAATTCCCAAAGCGATCAGAGATTTGCCGCTTCTGGGTTCAATGGTGCTAATATATAGAGAATTCGTCATAATAAAAGTAATAATAAATGAGCTAAGTTATGGAATTTAAAAAGTTAGCGATCGCTGTTCCTATCCTGTTTAACTTAATTTAGCACAAATTGAGGTTTAAATATAAAAACTACGGTAATAATAAGATGACGAGTCAACTTAATCTAAAAAATTCCTCAACTTTTAAAACCATTCAATCGATAAAACTATTATCATTATCGTTATTATTGACATTTCCATTATAATTTTCTGTTGAAAAACCACCGCCAAATTTAGAATTTTGGAAGTTATTGATAATTTTACTATTATCTTTTGCTGCTAATGTTTTAATAATCTTTAACATTTCAGTATTTTCTTTTCTATTTGATTCTATTTCTTGTTGTAAAAAATTATTGTTAGATTCTAATGATTTAATGTGAGCATCTTTAGCATCTAAAAGAGGTTGATATTGTTTCCAGAAATCAGCTTCTATTGCTGATTTATCTGAATTTTGAGGAACTTCAACTTTAATAATAAATGCACCATTATATTTCTTCTCAATTGCGCTTACAGTAAGATCATCATTAGGAAAATTATCTCGTAATTGATTAAAAGATTGTAGAAATATATGCCAATCAATACCTTGTCCGAAAATTAAATCAACAGTTTCCCTTGAAGTTTCAATTAACCGTTGAAAGTCTCCAGGATTAAATATTTTAGTTTCATCTGATGGGCGACGTTCTAAATATATATAGTCCTTAGTAGTATATCCAGTTATCTTTCGATAAATATATTTACAAATTACGTCATTAAATTTCGTGTCACTATTAATATGCCAATCTTCGATACAAGCACCTGTCAAAGTCGCATTTTCAAAGTTAGTACCTAACGCTTCAACCCTGGCTAAATTTGCATCACTAAGATTAGCGAAATTAAAGCTCTGATCACTTATAATTTGTCCACTTAAATCAGCTTTATGTAAATTAGCTCTACTGAAGTTAGCTTGTCTAATGTTTGCTTGACGAAAAACATCTAATCCCTGATTTGGAACTCTTCCAATGAGACTTGCACTCTCCAAATTAGCTTGAGTTAAATTAGCAAGGTGAAAATTGGTATTGATAAATGTTGCCCCTAAAAAATTAGCCTCTGCTAAAATTGCGAACTGAAAATCAGTATACATTAAACTGGTTTTTCTTAAATTAGCCCTAATTAATTTAGCCTGTATTAATTTAGAACGTGCTAATGTAGAATCACTCATATCTGCATCATTTAAAATAGCTCCATTAAGATTCAAATTACTTAAATCAGCCTGACTAAGATCTATTTCAACATGAGGATTATCTTGTCGCCACTTATTCCATTCTTGAACACTAAGTTTAAGTATTTCTAACTGTTCTCGATTTGCCATTGCTTTCTTGCAATTAAACTTTGGAGTATAATCATATTATAGTTTATTTTATAATTTTTCTAGTTACTCAAACAGAAACATGATAGTAATTTGAAGATGAAAACACAACTTAATCTACGAAATGAAACGACTGATGAACAAATTTTTATCATCCCAGGATACCAAACCTCTGCTAACTCTGGTTTTACTGCTAATGTAGCTTCAAAACACTGGAGGGATTTCTCATACTCTTTCCTCTCTAATAACAATAATCCCTCTTGATAATTCACTTCTGCTAATACAAAAAAGGCTGCGAAGGCAGCCTTGATTTGTGTAGTATCAAATTTTAATCTGTTGATAATTGATTAATCAATTTCAGGGGCAATAAATACCGTTGAGGCTAATTCTTCCTGAATATTGTTAGGACGAGAAATATTTTGCTGTTGGGCAAAAGTTGGTAAAGCGGAACGAACTTTAGAGGCCACTTCTACGGTTTTTACATCATAGGTAGTCGTCGCTAATTTAGGATACAAACCTATACCAATGATGGGAAGTAATAAACAAGCAGTAATAAACACTTCACGGGGTTTGGCATCTAAGTTAAATTTCGGCAATGTTAACGCTTCATTCTTCTCACCATAAAAGACAACGCGCAACATGGAAAGGAGATAAATAGGGGTTAAAATTAAGCCCACTGCGGTTAAAAAGATAACCACTGTCTTAAATGTCGCACTGTAAGCATCACTATTAGCAACGCCTAAGAATACGGTTAATTCTGCCACAAAACCACTCATCCCAGGCAACGCTAAAGATGCCATAGAAGCTGTCGTAAATAAGGCGAAGGTTTTGGGCATTTTCTGAGCTAAACCGCCCATTTCATCCATCATCAGGGTATGGGTACGCTCATAAGTGCTGCCACAAAGGAAGAATAAGGCTGCAGCAATTAACCCGTGAGATACCATTTGTAATACTGCCCCATTCATCCCTAATTCGGTGAAAGAAGCAATACCAATCAACACAAAACCCATGTGAGAGATAGAAGAAGAAGCAAGACGGCGTTTGAGGTTAGTTTGACCAAAAGCAGTAAATGCGCCGTAAACGATGTTAATAACCCCTAAAATGACCAACAGAGGGGCAAATTTAATATGAGCATGGGGTAACATTTCAACGTTGAAGCGAATTAACCCATAACCACCCATTTTGAGCAAAACACCCGCTAAAATCATGGAAACAGGGGCTGGAGCTTCGCTATGGGCATCTGGTAGCCATGTATGTAGGGGAAAAATAGGCAGTTTTACCCCAAAAGCAACCAAGAAACCAGCATAAGCTAAGACTTCTAAAGCTAAGGGAAAATCTTTCATCCCTAGTTGGGCCATGTCAAAAGTCACGGTATCACCATAAAAGGCCATGGCGAGGGCCGCAACCAAGATAAAAATAGAAGCGAGGGCAGTGTATAAAATAAACTTGGTGGCTGCGTAGAGACGCTTTTGGCCACCCCAAATAGAAATTAATATATAAACAGGTACTAACTCTAGTTCCCACATAAAGAAGAACAAAAGTAAGTCTTTAGCCGCAAATACGCCCATTTGTGCGCTGTATAGCACTAACATGAGAAAGTAGAACAAACGAGGCTTTTTATCGACTTTCCAAGACGCTAATAAGGCTAAAGTCGTAATTAACCCCGATAAAACCATTAAAGGCATCGATAAACCATCGATGCCTACTGACCAGTTTAATCCGATTTGGGGAACCCAAGAATAGGTTTCTTCTAATTGAAAATTGCTGTTATTGAAGTTGTATTGATTAGAAACGGCGAATATAGTTAAGGCAAAGTTGAATAAACCTACGCCTAATGCGTACCAACGGACGGTTTTGCCTTCTTTATCGGGAATTAGGGGAATGGCCAAGGCAGCCAGTAGGGGAAAAAGGATGATCGCTGTAATCCAGGGAATTTCTGTGATAACCATAAGTCCTAGTAATAAATACTCAGGTTTGCTTCTGCTATTATATTAAGTTTTGTTGCATTTTGAAAAGAGGTGTAACAAAAAAAATTTTTATTCCTTTTAGATAGACAAAAGTCTATGGTTTATTTTTAATAAGTTGTTATAAATCTATAGTCAACCTATTTCAATAATAAACCATTACAATGGGAAAGCTTTTTTCACCTTCTTTCCTTAATTGTTGCCCCATGACTCCCCTACCCTCTGCTGGTTGGCTTCGCCCCGTGAAATCTGGAATATTTGGCCTTATCGCCTCATTAACCTTCGCTTTGCCGAGTTACGCTGCCGAAAAAATCTCCTTTGTTTTTGACTCCCTTATTCTTTCTATTCCCGTCAGTGACTTAGAAACCTACGCTACACAAGGGAACTTAAGTCAACAGTTAACCCGATATTTCAGCTTAGCGGGAGCAACGGAAGAAGATAAAGCCGCTTTTCGGCAAGCTTTGTTAAAAAAGGCTCCAGTTGACCCCTTATTAGTATCCCGTCTCCTGAATACAGAAGAAGGGGAACGTCTCCTGAGCTATTTTGGCAAAGTGATCAATGTGCAAGGGGGACGTAATGGCAAGTTTTTGCTGCGGGGGGCCATTGTCAAAGCAGCTTTAGATCCAGAAGGATTAACCTTAATCAATGTTCTTAATAACCTATCTACCAATGTACAGATCGATCTCAGACAAGCACTGAATTTAGCCCAACAGATAGATCTTATTGTTAATGCAACCTCTCTGTTTGTAGGGGAAGTGGATAGATTAGCGCAGGTAGAAGCAGAACAAACAAAAAACGTCAATTTTTCCCAATTAAGTGATCCCCGTCAACGAGGGCCTTTTGAGGTCAAAAAACAAACCTGGAATTTAACTGATGAAAAACGTCAGCGTAGATTTTATGTTGATGTTTATCAACCCCAAACATTGCAGTCTGAAAAAGTTCCTGTAATTATTATTTCTCATGGCTTAAGTTCTCGTCCTGAAGATTTTAGTAGATGGGCCCAACATTTAGCTTCTTCTGGTTATGTGGTAGCTCTTCCCCAACATCCAGGCAGTGATATTAAACAAACAAAAAACTTGATAGAAGGGTTATCTAGGCAGATTTTTGTGAGAAATGAATTTATTGATCGCCCTCTTGATGTTACCTATACAATTGATGAGTTAGAAAGACGCAATAAAAGTTCTTTTGAAGGACGTTTAAACCTAAATAATGTTGGGGTTTTGGGTCATTCTTTTGGGGGTTATTCAGTTTTAGCCGTGGCTGGTGCAATTCCTGATTTTGATCGCCTTGAAGAAGTTTGTAATTTAGAAATAGGATATTTGAATACAGCCTTAGTCTTACAATGTCGGGCCTTAAAATTGGAGCAAAAAGATTATAATTTTAAAGATCCTAGAGTTAAAGCCGTGTTTGTTATTAATCCGGTTAATTCTGGTCTTTTTGGTAGTAAATCCCTGGGCAAAATTGATGTTCCGGTGTTTATTAGTGCAGGAAGTTATGATCCGGCAACCCCTTTTATTTTTGAACAAGTTATCTCCTATCCTCGCTTAAATGTATCCGATAAATATCTTCAATTGCAAGAAGGACAAGCCCACGTTGATTTTTCTCAACTTGATGCTGGTATTACAGATATGTTAAAAATGGCGACGGATTTAACCCTTCCCAGTCCTCAATTATTGGATGATTATACCAATTCAATGACCCTATCTTTTTTTGAGGTTTATCTTCATAAAAATCCTGAATATCTTCCTTTTTTATCCTCTGCTTATGCAAACTATTTAAGTGAAGGACAAGAATTTAAAACTCATTTGATTACCGAAAAATCTTCCGAGAGTTTAAATATATCCATTGAAAAATTCATTCGAGATAATAATATAAAAGTTCCTCAAAATCGTTGATTTTTTCATGTTTGTGATATGGCAAAAGCCTGTTTAACTTTAGGTTGATAGAGATAGTATAGGATGAAACCTGCGATCGCAAGACTTAAGATTGAGCCTAGTATATTTCTACCATTCAGAATACTGGTAATATAAGTCAGTATGTAGACAAATTGTATGATGATCGCCATTGCCCAAGCCCAAGTTTTCATCATAAATAGACCATAACTAACGCCTAAAGAGAGAAAACTATTAATCACACCAATTATAGCTGTTATTACCATAAAAAAGCTTGTTCCGGCAAAGTCTGCTTGTCCAGAAACAAAACCGCCTAAAGTTCCCACGCTACCTAACAAGAAAAAGATAAAACCAAAGACAATACCTAGTATTCCTCCAAGTAAGTTCAGTATTGCTAAAATTATCACACCTTTAGGACGTTCCATCTTTAATTACTCCTCTGAATGAATAGTTTTAGGGTTGTAATGGCTAGTTTATTCTTAGTTTAGCATAATTTCCATCCTTCAATTAAATCGACAACAATTGCACCCACAGGGTTCGTTTTTAGTCCTTAGAGTAAACCTTAAAATTATTCACAAAATTTAATACTTATGTATTGACAGTATTCTTTTATCAAGTTATTTTGAAATTAATCCACAATCATTAAATAACTTGATTATCAACGATGTCTAATAATGATTATATTAAATCACCTTCTAGTAAACGCCTAGAAAAATTTTTAGAAACAGTTGTCAAAGAAATACATAATTTACAAAAGAATTTTGATGAAAAAATAGATTTAGAAAGTCCTTCTTTTCAAACAACTTTGATCTATGCACTTCAAATTGCTAGTCGTAATCATCAAGACGAAAAGATTAATGCACTAAAAAATGCAGTTTTAAATTCCATGTTAATTAACTCAATAGATGCAGATAAACAATCAATTTTTTTAACTTATATTGATGAATTAACTCCATCACATTTGAAAGCATTAGATATTATCAATAATTTCTCTCAATATGCTAAAACTATTATTGTTCCTTATATTTCTGAAGCAAAAGGGAAAGCAAGTAAAATAAGAACAAGTATACCTATTCTAAAAGAACTTAAAAATAATGAAGATTTTTATAATAAAATCATCAAAGATTTAGAAGATAAAAGCTTAGTAAACTTTGATGATTGTAGAATACGAAAAAATACATTCAGTTTAAGTCAAGAAGTTCGTAATATTAGAATACCCCAAGTCAACTCGTTAGATGATTCAAAATTGACAGAGTCAATCAAAAATATTATTGAAGTTCAGAAAAAACTAGCAGATTACATGGAATCAATTCCTGTTACTTCTCTAGCATAAAACCCATCTTACTAGAAGGCTGTGTTACTGTTTATATCTTAAGGGAAAATAGACGTTTTTATGAGAGTGATTAACATACTTAAAAGCAAAGAACCCAAGAGAATTCCAGCACACCAATAAGCTAAAATTTTACCTCCAATTATAGCAGTCATTCCCACTTTAACCATACTATTCATGGCGACAGCTAATAAAGTGCCAATCATGCCTACTTTTATAGACATATTATCATTAACTGCCTGGGCCAAAGAAATACCTACCGCGTCCACATCGGCCAGTCCAGAAATAGCCGATAAGACATAAACCCCTCCTTCTCCAAACCAATCTTGCGCCCCATGAACTAACACTGATAAAATAGCTAATAAAGCTGCATATTGTAGGGCTGCTCCTAATTCTACAGGATTTGATAACTTAAGAGGAGTCATAGACTTGGAGGGGGATAACCGCCAAACTAGAACCGCAGCACAAATTAAGGGGTTAATTCCTAACACAATTAAAGGTAACATCAATTGTTGGGCTAAAGCGGGATTAATGAGGGCAATTTCTATCAGTAAACGGGGGGCCATCATGCCATTAGCAAGTGCAATTCCTGCGGCCAATAAAATTGTTATATCCTCTCGTTCTTTAGCTAAACGAGAAAATGCCAAAGTTAAGGCAGTAGATGAAGCAATGCCGCCAAATAATCCCGTTAATAAGAGTCCAACATGACTACCTAAAATGCGAATCGAAAAATAACCAATATAAGAAATTCCGGCAATTAATAACACTAATAAACCGATAGAACGGGGATTAATCGCCTGCCAAGGCCCCATCGACTGATTAGGTAATAAAGGCAGAAAAACGGCTGCAATTAATAATAATTGTAGGGTGGCAATTAATTCTTGACGCTTCAGTAAAATGAGATAACGATGTAATTCTTCTTTGAGTCCCAATAACCAAGAGATGATCACTGCGATCGCCACAGCTTCCAGCATCCAACCACTAACCACCATGGCCCCTAATGCAAAGGTGATTAATAGGGCAATTTCTGTGGTTGTGCCGTAATCTTGGGATTTTTGAGCCGTTAAGAAATAGGAAATAGACACTAAGGCGGATAGTCCTAAAAAGATCACCCCTAGGATCATAATTCCCCATTTCGCAGCTAATAAGGCAGCAATACCGCCAAATAACCCGCTTAATCCAAAATTCCTTATTCCCCCATCTCCGTGGCCTGTGGGGTTTTCACGGGTCTTCCAGCCTCGTTCAATGCCAATAATTAACCCGATGATTAAGGCGATCGCTAATTGAGTCGCAATGGTTAAGTCCATTCTTCAGCATAGCTCACCAAAGGCACGATTAAATTAAATCGTGCCTTTAATGGCAATTTATGACATGACCTGAATCATGTAATCAAAGTAAGGAGCAGTTTCGGCTGCATCTTCGTTATTGAGCAGGCCCAAAGCCGCTTCTTTGAGACAGCGAATGGCTTCTACCATACCAGGAACAGGCACATTAAGGGAGTTATACATCTCCTTAACGCCAATTAACCCAATTTTTTCAATGGGTTCTTTGTCCCCTGCTAAAACCCCATAAGTGACTAAACGAAGATACCAGCCATAATCCCGTAAACATTGATTATACTGGCGTTGACCATAGGCATTGCCACCAGGGGCCCGGAAATCAGGACGTTTCTGAAACAACCGTTTCTGAGCTTGATCAACAATTTTCTTTTCGTTTTCGGCGAGAGTCTCAGCGATACGGACACGCTGTTCTCCGGTACGCAAAAAACTTTGGATACCCTTGAGTTCACCACTGCTAGGATATCGGAGTTCATCGTCTGCTTTGAGGATAACTTGGCTAACTACACTCATGATGGTATCAACAAAAATCTTATATCATACTGTAGTTTATCTTGAAAGGGGGGATAAACATAGAGGAATAGGGTTTACACTGTGGGTTGTCATTGCCAATCTAAGTCGTTGACTTTATGCATGACTGGGTTACTTGGTTTCAACGTCCCTAGTGAGTACATTTAACCTAATCCATAACTGGCGATCGGCTAACTTAACCAAAACTCATTTTACTTCCATCCATATCCCACACTGATAACTCAAAACTAGGGTATTTCAGGCTTCTGGTTCTATCCCTAATTCCCTTAATTGGGCAGCCAACTGCTCAGCCCTTTGTTGTTGCTGCTCAGCCCTTTGTTGTGCCTGCTCAGCCCTTTGTTGTGCCTGCTCAGCCCGTCTTATTTGTTGTTGTGCATCTTCTTCTGGTGTGGGAACAAGTTGACCTTCTAGGGTAAAATATCGAAGCTGTTGTTGATAGAGTCCCAAATATAACCCTAAGCTTTCACTCCATAACCAACCCGACTCATTCGGACTAATTTCTTCATATTGTCCTTGACTCAAACGAAAGCCAGCAAACTCTAAAGTATCTGGTGAAAACCAAAAATATTCTGGAGTACGAAATCGATTTTGATAAAGATCTTTTTTAACCGTTTTATCAACATCTGCCGTTGACTCTGACAATAATTCAATAATTAAATCAGGATATTTGCCTTCTTCTTCCCAAGTTACCCAAGATTTTCGGGGGTGTTTTTCGGTTTGTTTAATTAGGAAAAAATCAGGGCCACGAAAGTCTTTATTTTTGAGTTGTTGGCGATTAAAGTAGATAGTGAGATTAGCCCCAATAAAATAATCATTTTTATCACGCCACAGCCATTCTAAACAGGAAACTAATAAAGCTAACTGAAGATAATGTAAACTACTTTCCATTTCCGGCTCATCACTTTCAACTTGAGTGGCATCGGGCATCAACTCTGCTAATTGTCGGGCGGTTATAGACATCAGCTATTTTCCTATCGGATGTTGAGAGCTTTTCTTAAGTATAATCAATCTCAGGAATTTCTACCATTTATTCATGATTTGACTGATCAATAACTTCTAAAGATTCTGTTTCGGTTAACTCAGATTCAGTCTCAGACACTTCTTTTCGATGAAGACGAACTTGTAATAAACGAGGCCCTTCAGATGCGATTACAGTAAACTCAAAAGACTGATAAGCCAAAGTTTCCCCCACCGTCGGAATTTTTTGCCATTGATATAACAAAAAGCCCCCCAAGGTTTGATATTCATCAGTTAAGGGTAAATCTAACCCTAAAACATGATTTAATTCTTCTAAATTAATTTGTGCTTCCACTAAAAAAGTTTGTTCATCAATCATTTGTAAGGCAACTTCTTCTTCCCCTGTTCCTTCCAAATCATTGCCTAAAATTTCCGCAATTAAGTCTTGTAGGGTAATTAAGCCTGATGTTCCCCCAAACTCATCCACCACCATCACCATTTTTAACTGCGATCGCTGCATTAAGGCCAATAATTCATCAAGAGGCATGGACTCAGAGACAAATTTTACAGGTTTAATCCATTCCTCAATGGTAGAAGTCGGGGTTAATGCACCTTGAGCAAGGGGTTGGGCTAAATTCTTAAAATCAATCAGACCTAAAATATCATCGAGGGAGTCTCCCTCAACAGGGTAACGAGAATGACCAGCTTGAGCAACTTCTGCTAAAAATTCCTCAAAAGTTGCGGTTTCGGGAATAGCGATTAATTGAGTGCGGGGAACCATCACTTCCACTGCTGTCACTTCCCCAAATTCAAACACATTCTTTAATAATGCCCGTTCTTTGGCTTCTAACCCCGTTGACTCCCCCTCAGTGGCAATAATTAATTGCAGTTCTTCTGAGGTGACTTGATTATATCTACCTTCACCCGTGTAAGGAATGCCCACACTCCTTAATAACCAGCGGGTTGATTGATTTAAAATCCAGATAAAGGGGTTAAAAATTTGGGCAATTACCCCAATGGGTGGCCCTAAAAAACGGGCTAATTGTTCCGCATAAAGTAAGGCCACAGATTTGGGACACAATTCCCCTAAAACAATTTGTAAATAAGCTAGGGAAAAGAAGGTAATGGGAATGGCAAAACTATGAGAAATGCTGGTGGTTAATAGGGGAGGTAAAGGCAGCTTGGCCAAAACTTCCCCCACCAATTTCGCCATGGTACTTTCTCCAATCCAACCAAGAGCTAAACTAGAGAGAGTAATGCCTAATTGGGTTGTTGAAAGTAGACGCTCAATACTGCGTTGTAGGGATTGAACCGTTTGGGCCTGAATATCCCCCGCTTCCACTAATTGGCTAATCCGCGATCGCCTGACTGATACCATGGCAAATTCTGCGGTGACAAAAAAAGCGTTGATGGCGATCAGTAACAAAATTGATAATGCCCTGATTAAGATGTCTGGGGCTGTCATGAAGATTAATTATTTAGAGCATTTTCTAGATAACGGGATTATCTAACTACCGGAATTTTGGCTAAACTTAACTTAAGTTTTTGGTCGGGATAATCGGTTAAATTCAGGGAAAGGCTTGTACTTTTGCCCACTAGAGCGATGGGAATTTTAATCATACCGACAAAATTCTCGCTGTTTGGGGGTAATTCTTCAGGGAGTCCCTCGGTAATGGCACTCACCGCATTACCTTGAGCATCTTTAACTTCTAAAAAACTATAGAGAAATTTAACGGGTTTCGTCCCTTCATTTTTGAGATTAACTTTTAAAGATAAGGTTGTGCCTTGATTAGTCGCTTCATTGACTTCTAATTTAACTCCCTTATCTTCCGTCTTCAAGGGAAAGCCCGCAGCTAATTGAGTCGGGTTTTCCTGGTTATCCTTATTTTCAAGGGATTGACTGGTTTCTTTTTCCTCTTTTTTAACCTCTTTCTCTGGTTTTTTCTCTGAGTCACCCGGAGTAGGGGACTTTCCTTTATTATGGACGTGATCGTAAACTTTAACTAAAATTGTCTTTTCATCAACGGGTTTAAATTCCGTCGGTTCCGTGGAGGTTTTGGGCGCATCAGTCAGCTTTTTGGTAGGGTTAATATCCGGTTGACTGATTCCTTTCAGGGCTGCATGGCCAGCATGATAAGCAAAATAAGCACTGGCAGTTCCGGCCCCTGACATCACCAATAATAGTAATACTGTTAGTTTAATGGTTGAGTTAATCTTCATTGTGATAATAAATGAATAAAATTTCTCTTGATTATAAGTTAATTAGGGAATATGTCACGCAACGATTGATGCTCTAAGGGCTATAATTAGAAATGGCTCTCAGGAGAGAGCATTACCAGGGTTGGCCGAGCGGTTTAGGCAACGAACTCATAATTCGTGCTAGGCAGGTTCAACTCCTGCACCCTGGATCGGCAAGAGATGAACCTGATCAATTATCCTAGGGGATAATCGGAATTTGCTGTCGATTAATTTCCATCTGCCGTAAACTTGGGGGTTCCGTCTGGATATATTGAGGATTCCCGTTTAAGGAAGAATTATAGGGATTAATAATGTCTGGAGTCCGAATTCTGGGGCCGGCAGTTTGTTGGTCAAGTCCATCCCGAAAAACAGCCTCTAAGGTTTTCCCGTCGTTGGCGATTTGATTATCAAAGAAAGATCCAGGGGCATACCGCCAACCAAAAATCTTGTTCAGTTGCCCAGAAATGTCAGTATTGTCATAAAATCGCAAACTTTCGTTAGAAAAGGCGCGATTCATGACGTTGACAAAGTGTTCTCCTGGTTCCGTCGGGATGGCTTGTACCCCAGGCTGAGTTCCCATATAACCAGCTTGTCCCTGGCTACGAGCTTCGAGTAAACGCCTTTCTAACTGCTCCATACAAGCGTTTAAACCGGCCGCAAATTCATTACGACTTAAAGGGCGATCGCCACGAAAAGTCCGATCAGGATATCCCACAATACAACCGTAATTTTCTACCAAGTTTTTTAGAGCTTGATAAGACCAATCGATCGGGGAGACATCTCGCAGTTGTTGAATACTATTCAACTGCTGCAAAATTGTTTGATAATCAGAGGTCGGATAGACATTGGTTTCTTGGGCTACTTCCCCTAGGGTTGGGCTGGCCATGGGAGCAAGAGAGGGGGAGGGGTCATCGGCATAGGCCGGGAAGCTTGTCACACTTCCTAGTAACAGTGACCCTAATAATAAAGCAGGTAAGGGGGGTCGATACATCATTTAAACTTCTCCTCACGGTAAAATTTAACCGAGTTGGCTAACTTTTTGGGGTCAACAGGGTCATTTTATCGGATGACTCTATCAGTTTTGTGCCGTTTTTCGGTAGAGTATTAGGATATTTCTAAACCCCATAACTAACCCTTTAGACCCTGTTTGACCAACCGTATTCTAGCGAATTTTTCAACCCGCGTCTTTTGACTTAAAGTTTTTTCCCAATATATTGTTATGTCTTCTGATTCTTCCCCTATCATTTCTCTGGCAACGGCTGAGTTCTCAGATTTACGTTCTTATCTTCTTAATCTCTTAGTTGATTATGCTTACAAAGAAGGAGATTTTGTCTTGTCATCGGGTCAACCGAGTTACTATTATATCAATGGCAAACAAGTGACCTTGATGGCTCAAGGGGCTTTGGCCACGGGGCGGCTCTTATTATCTTTGTTGCCACCGGGAACCCAAGGAGTCGCGGGCTTAACTCTGGGGGCTGATCCTTTGGTGACGGCGGTGAGTGTGGTTTCTGCTTACGAAAATTGCCCAATTCCGGCCCTAATTATTCGTAAAGCGGCCAAAGGCCACGGCACACAAGCTTATATTGAGGGGCCAACCTTGGAACCAGGGACTGCCATTGTGGTTCTTGAAGATGTGGTGACGACGGGAAAATCAGCCATGTTGGCGGTGGAACGATTGCGGGCCGTGGGTTATCGGGTACAGACCATTATTGCCTTGGTGGATCGAGAACAGGGAGGAGCGGCCTTTTATCAGGCTCAAGAATTAGACTTTATCCCTTTATTTTCGATTCGGGAAATTCAAGGAACTTATGCACAAAAAATGTCGTCTTAAGCTTGGTTAAAGATGGCATTTAATGTTTCCCGCAATTCATGATTCATGACTTAAGGCTAAACGAATTCGCCCTTCATCCATTTCATACATGAGTAACTCTAAGGCCTCATAATCAACATCAGAAATGTATCCTAAGCGCGTCAATTCATGATTAATGGCGGTTTCTATTTCGGGGGTTAGTTGTTTAAGATATAAGGCTTTTTCGACTAATTGGCGAATTAAAGGAGGTGTATTCACAGATTTAATCTCCGCTCTTGACAACGGGGCATTTTAGGCTAAGTTGGTATATGGAGCCAAAAAATATTTGGACAATGACTCTTGGATCATAGGCTTTAGGCTCTTTTGAGCATGACTATGATCTTAGTAAATCATTATTAGGGATCAGTTTTTTGTAGCTTGCTTAACTTTTTTTAACAAAAATTTTGATATAATGCTAAACTATCAGTCAGATTGACCAAGATCCAAATAGTTTAAGGGACAAATTAGTCCAACTTTGAGAAAAATCTTACTGTATTTAATGCAGTGCCTCAGACTTAAACTATGATCAAAATTAACGGTTAAGATTCCTCAAGGAATATTAACCAACCGTTAAACAATGGTTAAGCTCCTATTTAAAATTGTATCACTGGAGCCAATCAAAGGATCATTGCAAGACAAACTGATTATAATTTAGTCAGTATAAAACAGAATCAACGTTTGAAAAGAAGGTAAAGCAAAATGATGGGGAGCAAATTGATCAGTTTTAAAACAGCCATTCTTGAGCCTAGTGGTTACATTACTGCGGCAAATGTCACAGAATTTCAGCAAGAATTAACTAAATTTATCAGTGCCAATGATTATTCTACTTTTTTAGTCGATATGCACAGAGTTGAGTTTATGGATAGTGCAGGGTTAATGGCCTTAGTTTCTGCTTTTCGTCTGTCCCAAACCCTTAACAAACGGTTTAGTGTTTGTTCCTTAGCTCCCTCAGTTCGTATTATCTTTGAATTAACCCAGTTAGATAGAGCTTTTGAAATCTATGAGACACGCCAAGCTTACGAAATAACGTTAGGAGAAACTATCGCTGCTTAATACCACAAAACCAACAATTATATTAAGTGCTGCTGACTCCTCCACACTTCCGGTATATTAGAGAGGCTAAGGGTTAACAGCCCGGTATCGGAGGTTTGTTTGTGACCATTGCTGTAGAAAAACTCATCACCGCTGACATTGCGAAACCTGCACGTTATCTCGGCAATGAATTAGGGGCCAAACATAAACCTTGGGGCAGTGTCAATGTCCGCTGGGTGCTTACCTATCCAGAAGTTTATGAACTCGGTGCTTCTAATTTGGGTCATATTATTCTTTACAACATCTTAAATGCCCAACCCCGTCAACTGTGCGATCGCACCTATTTACCTGCCCTTGACTTATCAACTAAATTACGGGAAACTAATACCCCCTTATTTGCCCTAGAGTCCCGTCATCCCCTGACAGATTTTGATATCTTGGGATTTAACCTCAGTTATGAGCTAGGAGCAACCAATATTTTAGAAATGCTCGATTTAGCGGGTATTCCCTTAACCTGGCAAGAACGGGAACTTGGGAACTATCCGCTAATTTTTGCCGGAGGCCAAACGGCAACCTCTAACCCTGAACCTTTTGCCGACTTTTTCGACTTTATGGCCTTAGGAGACGGAGAGGAATTATTACCCGAAATTGGCTTAATTATTGAACAAGGAAAAGCTAACCAGTTAAGCAAAGAAGCCTTATTATTAGATTTAGCACAGGTTCCAGGGGTTTATGTTCCCCGTTTCTATGATGTCACTGACGCGGGTTCGGTTATTCCCAACAGGCCCGATGTTCCTAATAGAATTTTACGCCGTGTGGCTGATCCTATGCCAGCCTATGCCATTGGGTTAGTGCCATTTATTGAAACTATTCATGATCGCTTAGTAGTAGAAATTCGGCGCGGATGTACTCGCGGCTGTCGTTTTTGTCAACCAGGAATGTTAACCCGTCCCGCAAGAGATGTCAAACCCGAAGATGTGATCGAAACCATCGAACGGGGAATAAGAGAAACGGGACATAATGAGTTTTCTTTATTGTCTTTGAGTTGTTCTGACTATTTGGCCCTTCCGGCCGTGGGAACGGAGATTAAAAACCGTCTCAAAAATGAAAATATTACCCTTTCCTTACCCAGTCAACGGGTTGATCGCTTTGATGAAAATATTGCCAACATTATTGGGGGAAACCGTAAGTCAGGGTTAACTTTTGCACCCGAAGCAGGAACCCAGAGAATGCGGGATGTGATCAATAAGGGGTTAACCAATGAGGAGTTATTGCGCGGTGTTAAAACTGCCGTTGAACAAGGTTGGGATAAGGTTAAACTCTATTTTATGATTGGGTTGCCAGGAGAAACCGATGTGGATGTCCTGGGCATTGTGGAGACGGTGCGCTGGTTACGTCAAGAATGCTACATCAAGGGACGCAAACCCCTGCAATTTACTATTACCGTCTCTAATTTTACTCCGAAACCTCATACACCCTTTCAATGGCATTCCGTGTCAACCACAGAATTTAAGCGCAAACAGCAATTATTAAGGGAGGCTTTTCGCTCTTTAAGAGGGGTTAAAGCCAATTATACCGATGTGCGAATTTCGGGTATGGAAGACTTTGTGGGCCGGGGTGACAGACGCTTATCTTCTGTGATCCGTCGTGCTTGGGAATTAGGGGCAGGGATGGATGCTTGGTGGGAAAGCACAGAAAAGGCTTATGGTGCATGGGAACAGGCGATCGAGGAAGCGGGGTTAAGTTGGAAATATCGTCAGGTGGAAAGTGGGGAATGGAATATTTTTGATGTTCCTAATACCTCTGGGGACGAAGGCCCTTTACCCCCTACCTATGACGCGCCGTTACCTTGGGATCATGTTAATACGGGAATTGACAAAAAATGGTTACAAGAGGACTTACAAAGGGCTTTAGAGGCGGCTACGGTTCCTGACTGCGCGTTTGAAGGATGTTCTCATTGTGGAGTCTGTGGCTTAGATTTTGGCCATAATATTGTGGTGGAACCCCCTCCTATTCCTGGGTTTAGCGGTCATTTCCAGGCTAATACAGAACGGTTGCAACGGGTTCGGGTCTTTTTTGGCAAAATTGGCGAAATGGCCTTAGTTAGCCACCTTGATTTAGTTCGGCTATTTGATCGGGTGGTGCGTCGTGCAGCTTTACCGATTTCTTTTACGGGGGGATATCATCCAGGCCCCAGAATTTCTATTGCTAATGCCTTAACTTTGGGGGTGACAAGTAATGGGGAAATTGTGGATTTTGAGTTAACAAAGGTGATGGATGTTGAAGCATTTCGTCACGCTTTAGCAGCAAATTTACCGTCAGATATTCCGGTTTATCGGGTTGAAGAAGTGCCGATTAATTCTTTAGCAGCAACCCGTTTATTAGAAAGGGCAGAGTATTTAATTACGATGGGAAGCGATGAGTTAATTTCTCAGGAAACTTGGCAAAGTTGGGTTAATAATGTGTTAGAAAGGACTGATATTAATTGGGAAAAAACTACTAAGTCAGGGAAAAAGACAATAGTTAATTTACGCGATCGCTTATTTTCTTTGTCTTTAGAATCAACGGATCATAATACTGCTGTTTTGAGGTATGTAGGAAGTTGTCGTAATGATGGAACAATGTTACATCCTGAACAGGTTATTTTGATGTTAGAACAGGTTTCAGGGAAAGAGTTACAGTTGTTAAAAGTGCATCGTCAACAGTTAATTTTAGGGGTAGATTAACTCAGATTTTGCACATGATATTAAAAACCCGATTTTTATCTCGCGCAAAGACGCAAAAACGCAAAGGATGGCTGTTTCATACTCTGATTCAGCAACACCTGATTCTGTGTAACTATAGATTCTCAGAATAGTATTTGTCGGAAATTATGGTTTCATTTCGTAAATTAAAAATATATTTTTCTGAACTATCTGGGTTATTCATTACCAGATTAATTTTGTTTATTATTTGTTCTAAAAAATATCTATTATGACTGGTAATAGATCGATTCTGATCATTGCTAATTTTAAAATATAAAACATATTCATATTCTCTTTGTGTTTCAGATAAATACATACTGTCTTCATTGTTACTAGATCTATATAGAATTTCTCTTTCTGATAAATTTAGATTAGTAATGTTAGAAAGTGGGTAAATATAATGACCAATTTTTAAAGTTTTTGGAGTCACTACTAAAACATCAGAAATCCGTATTTTAAAGTTTTGCAACCTCTTTGTCTCACCACAAGCAACAAAAATTATTCCTAAACCAACAGTCAAAGCAATAATAAATACTGATGGATTTCCCCCTGTTAATAATAACATAATCATAAATCCAATAAATACCTGAGTCGTTTGTTTAACCAAAGAACTCAAAGTAGATTTTGCATCTTGATAGAGACTTATTTTGTTATGATTAAGGGGGATCATTGTTATTTCCTCTATTATTCGACCAAAGACTTTTAAAATCTACGATAAAACGACCTAAAATACGACCTGCTAAAACAACCCAAAGTAAAAAGTCTGATGTCACAATTATAAAACAAGCATATCGAGATGAACCTAAAGCATTTTCTGCTAAACAGACATCATAACTAGAAAACTCTTTACCAATAATTACTTTTCCAATTAAACTAGGAATTTGTAGGAGTAAACTTAAAGCGATCGCGTCTTGAACTGATTCATAAAATGTCCTCCATAACGATCCTAACAATTTTTGACCAATTAAGTCTAAAGGTTCCCAGATATTTTCTATAATTTTCTCAATTCGTCGGCCCCAAGGAGTTTGTGGTGGTTGAGTCATAGATATAGCAATCAGTAATGATATGTGAGAAGCAAAAACATACTAGGACATAATGGTATTATGTCCCTACAAATATACCCTTGTAGGGATTTAACAGTGTTAAATCCTCCTCCTAATTTTCTCACAATTGAAACCTGATTGCTATAAATTATCAGTCTTTAACCTCATTGTCACCTTCTCAGGTCATTATTTTAAAAGCTTTTCGATTTTTTGAATCAATTGAGGATTTTTTTGACGATAATCTGCTTGCTCAGTGCGAAGTATTTCTAAATGTTTTTCAATATTATTTTGGTCGATAACTGTGCCAAAATCTTGAGTAATATTTGCACTTGTTTGAGTATTATTAAGCATTAATTCTAATATCAAATCCCCTACTTCTGTATTGTAATGAGATGAGTCTAGATACCATTTCATTGGTACTTTTTGAGATAATTCAGGAACTCTTTCTGTTGTAATACTATTGTAACCACTAAAATCCCATAAGTGGATGCTATCTGAATCAAGAGAATTATTGTTAGCTTTAGCCAAAATTTCCACTAAATCTCGGCTCTCCCGTACCTGTGGTGATAAGTAAAGCTTATAATTCGTAGGGTGGGTTAGACGCGGCAACGATTTTGAGGAAAAACTAATAAGTTTTAATCCGCGTCGTAACCCACCATCTTAAGTATTGTATCTGATTATACATTTTATACCAAGATGTCGGTAGAGCCATAATAGCTTTAAGGCGATTGATGGAACGATTAGGACGGGGTGGATACAGAGGAATGGCAATCACACCCGCATACAGACAGCCAAAAAAAGCCACAATAAAATCTAGACCTGGCGGATATAAGAGTAATGCGCGATCCCCAGGTTCGGTAAAATTTTGTAAATGATTGGCAATTTGTTGGGCAAGATTGTCTAACTTTGTATAAGTTAATCGACAAGATTCTGTCTTTCCATTATTTAGAAAAATAAACTCTTAACTAAAAAAAATAAAAATAGATCAAATTAATTCTTTTTGTCCAGGTCGGGATAATTTTCCCGATTTTATCAATAAGTTTTCTACTTTATGAACAGTTCGACAAACCATCGATTCTGAGACTCCCCAATCGCCTCCAATGTGAAAACAAGTTCGATACTCCCGCCAGTATTAATTAAATAAAAATACTATTCTTACAAATCAACTTTTAAATTTAGGGGAGAACAAAAGTCATCAATTCCTATCTTTAACACATAGAAGATCACAGGTATTACTAAAAGATCGGGGCCGATTTTTGCTTGGATAAGATGATTAATAACGGGAATAATATGCCCTTGGGATAATTCTTGTTGTATCTGCTCTTGACAAATTTCCACTCGATACCTCTTGGCCAAACCTTCTAACCAGTCAGTGCGATCTGGCAGTTGTCCGACGGCGATCGCCAGATTGATGGCAGCATCTTCTAAGTCACCATCACAGGCCACAATTTCATCCAGAGCTATCATAGCATCAGGATATTCTGTTAATTGGGAACGATAATAGGTAATTTCTGAAAGGGTTAAAGATGGCATAATTTGTCAGGATAAACAGAAGAGTGGTGATTGTTGAAATAACTTTGATAGTCATTATTTTCTCAAGTTTAACATTATTCTAAATTTTTAAAACTATCCTTGAACATTAATTAATAATAAAAAACTCCCTGATTAAAAAGTAAAGAAAGAAGGGAGCTAAAAGAGTTTTTATTACAGAAATATCCTAACAGAATGAATTATAGAGTTCTATCTCGCTACAGGTTTTACTAAAATCACCTGTCGCCATTGCTTGATCGACAACAAAATTAAGAGAGATCACACAAGCAAATAAAAAGGCAACAGTAACTTTTAGGAGTGAGTAAACTGTTTTCATCGGGAATTTACCTCAATTAACTATTAGAATTGTCAAATTGTCAACATCTAAAAATTTGATAATGACAAATCTGCTAATATTATCCATCTTTGTGATTGCTTTTGATCAATTTATTAGAAATTATTTATAATGAAGAGAGGTAAACTTTTTTATCGTTTTCTAAAGAAATTCTGAAGAATGACCAGACAACCGAAAACGTCCTTCCTCTCAACCCCCTTAGACTGTGATCTCGCCATTGTGGGTGGGGGTATTGTCGGAGCAACCTTAGCCATGGCACTCAAAAATTCAGGGTTAAAAATTCTCATGATTGAGGCGCAGCCCCTAGAAAAAGCAGCCTCTAGAGAGCGTTCTTATGCCCTTTCTCTGCTGTCTGGACGCATTTTTGATTCCCTTGGAGTTTGGTCAGAAATACTGCCCCAAATAGCTCAATTTAGTCATATTCGTCTTTCAGATGCGGACTATCCAGGAGTCGTAAAATTTCAAACTGAGGACTTAGGAACAGACTATCTTGGTTATGTGGGGGAACATGGAGTCATTTTAAACACCTTACAAAAGGCGATCGCGGATTGTTCTAATATTGAGTGGTTATGTCCGGCCCAAGTCGTTAACGTCACCTATGAAGACACAGAAGCCATTATTACCCTGGAAAAAGATGGGATAACCCAACAATTACGCACAAAATTAGTGATAGGGGCAGATGGCCCGCGATCGCCCATTCGTACTTTAGCAGGGATTAAAACCCAAGGCTGGAAATATTGGCAGTCTTGTGTCACTTTTACCATTAAACACACCGCCCCGCGCAATGATGTGGCTTTTGAACGATTTTGGTATACGGGCCCCATGGGCATTTTACCCTTACCTGGAAACCGTTGTCAGATAGTTTGGACAGCCCCCCACGCTCAAGCAAAAGAGATTCAAGAATTAAACAAAGCAGACTTTATTGCTAAATTACAGGAACGCAGCCAAGGATCATTAGGCGAGATAGAATTAGACAGCGATCGCTATTTATTCCCCGTGCAGTTAATGCAGAGTCAACGTTATACCCAGTCTCGACTCGCTTTAGTGGGAGATGCGGCCCATTGTTGTCATCCTGTGGGGGGACAGGGGTTAAACTTAGGTATTAGAGATGCTGCGGCCTTGGCCCAAGTCTTACAAGCGGCCCATGAAAAAGGGGAAGATATTGGAGACTTACAAGTATTAAAACGCTATGAAAATTGGCGCAGATGGGAAAATTGGCTGATTTTGGGCTTTACTGACTTTTTAGATCGGTTCTTTTCTAATAATTGGTGGCCTGTGATGGTGGTACGTCGGTTAGGATTAAGGTTAATGGCTTGGTTGCCACCGTTGAAAAAGTTGGCTTTACAATTGATGACAGGGTTATTAGGCAAACATCCTCAACTCGCTAAGAACTAAATTCATAGTAGGATCTAATGTGTCACAAAATTCATTAAAACCTCACTAAAATTATGGCAACTTTGACTGTTTGGAAATTCAATACTGCTGATGGGGCCGAAAAAGCCTTAACTAAATTAGCACCCTTGCAAAAAGAGCATGTCATTGAAATTAAGGATGCAGCTACCGTTTCTTGGCCAGAAGGCAAAAAGAAACCTAAAACCAAACAGGCTATCAATTTAGTCGGTTTAGGTGCCTTAGATGGAGCTTTTTGGGGATTACTATTTGGGTTAATCTTTTTCTGTCCCATTTTCGGGATCGCCCTTGGTGCCTCGATGGGAGCTTTAGGGGGTTCTCTCAAGGATTATGGCATTAATGACGACTTTATTAATGATGTCAAAAGCAAAGTAACGGAAGGGACATCTGCACTCTTTTTATTCACGGGTAATGTAACTCTTGATAAAGTAGAAGAAGCTTTAGGTGACACAACTGCCGAACTAATTCAGTCTAATTTATCCAATGAAGAAGAAGCTAAACTGAGAGAGCATTTTAGCCCAGAGGTTTAGATTTTTGATCAGGGAAGCTAACTGAATATCCCTATAAAGTTAGCTTCTCTGAATTAATATGGTAAGTAAAATATGGAAGAAATTTTGATTGAATTTGTGAACACACTTGATTTATCATTTAAAAAACTTCAAGAGGAAGTGGGAAGCACTTCCGGTGTTTTACCACTAACCATCAGTCAATTTCAATATATCGACGCAATATATGAGCTAAAATAAAATTATGAAAAAGAAAGAGGAGGTTTTTGTAATTGAGAGGTTAAAGGTTGTTCATTATTAATCATTAATCCGATTAAAGCATTAGCAAAAGCGGGAATGATCTTGTCTTGTTCTTGAGAAAACATTATCCAACGACTTCCTGGGGGAAGACTGTTGAAAGTTGCCGGATTTTCTGTAATCCAAATTAAAGGTATCTTGGGCAAATCAGGGTCTTTTCTCCCTTCTTCTGTTTCTACTGCGGCTAGGGTTTCTAAAACTGTACGATTACCATGAATTAACCCCGTCTTAGCTGTCCATAATTTAACATTAAGTTGGGCGCGACTAGCATAAAAATACAAAGAGGCCGCCACAATAACCCCCTGTTCAAAATTATCTGATGTCCATTGAGAACCACTATCCAAAGCGATCAGAATTTCTTCTCCCCCTGTGATCACTTCTAATTCTCGCACCTGAAACTCCTCAAAACGCGCACTGGTACGCCAATGAATCATCCGCATCGGATCACCATAACGGTAGGGCCGTAACGCCTTCGTGACCCCTTCATTCGCCGCTTGATAACGGCGATCGCTTTGCATCTGATCATTTTCATCTTGGCCCAAAGTATCCACCAAAGGACATCGACTCAGGGGCAAAATTTGGGGATAAATGACCGCTTTGGCCGGAACTTCTTGAGTCCGACGACACCAAAACAGTCCCAAGGGTGAACCACTGCGTAATTGTACCTCATGCCAATGATAAACCCCTCGTCTTTCGGTGGGAACATAATAAGTCCAATGATGTTCTCCTTGGGGGGGAATGACTTCTATGGCGGTTTTTTGGGGTTTATTGATGACGCTCGGCAGCATATCCCCTAATTGTAGTAAATTTTTCGGGCTTTTTGTCGTATTTTGAATGATGATGTCAATGGTGAGATCGTCCCCCGCACTCACTGCGGTAATGGGATGACGACGCACCTGCAAATGATTGAGCGATCGCATTGAAAGTATCGCCCCTAAACCCAATAAAGCGGCAATAGTGCCACTTAAGACGTATAACCATCCGGCCATGGTATTAGTGGCCGCCCCAAAAAAACAAAGGGCCAGGCCGGCCAATAACCAACCACTAAATGCAGGGGTGGCCCAGTGGGTTTCTAACCATTCCGTGATAGAAAAAGACGCTTTACTGGCCATGGGATAACTTGATAAATTGTGGCGTTATTTAGTTGCTTTTTGTATCATAGCAAGGGATGAACTAATTTAAAGTTAAGTTTGTTATTATTAACCTTAGCAACCCAACAAAACCAGTTAATTATAATGTTCCCAGCAAAACCAGATTGGGTACGCCTAGATAAAGCCCTCTCCATTGAAGCAGAAAAAGGATTTACCAATTTACAGGGTAATCAATATCGTTTTCATGAGTTTTTATGCCTTAATTTTGGTGAAACTCCTCCCATGGGAACTCCGATCAGCGATCACACGAGATGGCAAGATTTTGCCACTCAATATGCTAATTACGATCAATTAACAGTAACACAACGGAAAGCCTTAATCATCCAAACCCGTCAATTTTTATATCAATTAAGACGGACATTAGAAACCCCGACGGAACCCCCACCGCCAAAGTTACCAAAAACCGCCCCTATTACTGATAATAAATCTGCTCCACGTCCTATTACTTTAGATCAATCTTTAAGTACCTTAGCAGAAGTGGGTAATTACAAGGGAGAATTATTAAAACGTTTAGGATTATATACGGTTAAAGACTTATTATTTTATTATCCCCGTGATCATATTGATTATGCGCGTCAAGTGACTATTTCTAATTTAGTTCCTGGGGAAACAGTGACGATTATAGGAACAGTGAAACGTTGTAATTGTTTTAGCAGTCCTAAGAATCAAAAACTGAGTATTTTTGAATTAATTTTAAAAGATAATACGGGACAAATTAAATTAAATCGCTTTTTTGCTGGCCCCCGTTTTACTAATAGGGGATGGCAAGAAAGACAAAAAAGATTGTATCCTTTAGATGCCGTGGTTGCCGCTTCAGGGTTAGTTAAAGAAAATCGTTATGGACTAACCTTAGAAAACCCAGAAATTGAAGTCTTAGACAGTGCAGGAGCAAGTATTGAATCTCTGAAAATTGGACGAGTTTTACCTGTTTATCCCTTAACGGAAGGGGTTGCTGCTGATTTGATTCGTAAGGCAATTGTTGCCTGTTTAGAGGCAATAAAACAGATTCAAGATCCCTTACCTATGGGGTTAAGAAATGACTATGGATTAATGGGTTTAAAAGAGGCAATTACTAATATACATTTTCCTGAAACTCCTGAATTATTAGCCCATGCGAGACGACGATTAGTATTTGATGAATTCTTTTATTTACAGTTAGGATTTTTGCAACGTCGTCAAGCGCAAAAAGAAACAGAAAAAAGTGTTATTTTTTCCCCAGAAGGACACCTAATTAAACAATTTAATGAGATTTTACCCTTTAAATTAACCAATGCTCAAGAACGAGTCATCAATGAAATTTTAGAGGATTTAACCTTAGAAACTCCCATGAATCGTTTAGTACAAGGAGATGTAGGTGCAGGGAAAACAATTGTTGCTGTTTTTGCTATTTTAGCGGCCTTACAATCAGGTTATCAAGCTGCTTTAATGGCCCCAACGGAGGTATTAGCAGAACAACATTATCGTAAATTAGTAACTTGGTTTAACTTATTATATTTACCTGTAGAATTGCTGACAGGTTCCACAAAAACAGCAAAAAGGAGAGAAATTCATCGTCAATTAGAAACCGGAGAATTACCCCTATTAGTGGGAACTCATGCTTTAATTCAAGACCCCGTAAACTTCCAAAAATTAGGCTTAGTTGTCATTGATGAACAACATCGCTTTGGGGTACAACAACGGGCTAAATTATTAGCTAAAGGACAAGCTCCCCATGTTTTAACGATGACAGCAACCCCCATTCCTCGCACCTTAGCTTTAACTTTACATGGGGATTTAGATGTGAGTCAAGTTGATGAATTACCTCCAGGAAGACAACCGATTCAAACCACAGCATTAACGGGAAAAGAACGCACTCAAGCTTATGATTTAATTCGTCGAGAAGTGGCTCAAGGGCGACAAGTTTATATCATTTTTCCTATGATTGAAGAATCAGAAAAATTGGATGTTAAAGCAGCAGTAGAAGAACATCAAAAACTCTCAGAAACCGTTTTTCCAGACTTTAAAATCGGCCTATTACATGGACGTATGAGTTCAGCAGAAAAAGATCAAGTATTAACTGCTTTTCGAGATAATGACTATCAAATTATTGTCTCAACAACTGTTATTGAAGTCGGGGTTGATGTTCCCAATGCAACCGTCATGTTAATTGAAAATGCGGAACGGTTTGGCCTATCACAATTACATCAATTAAGAGGTAGAGTGGGACGAGGTTCTCATAAATCCTATTGTTTGTTAATGAGTAGTAGTAAAACCCCTGATGCAAGACAAAGATTAAGTGTATTAGAACAGTCTCAAGATGGCTTTTTTATCTCAGAAATGGACTTAAGATTTCGGGGGCCAGGAACAGTTTTAGGAACCCGTCAATCTGGTTTGCCTGATTTTGCATTAGCGAGTTTAGTGGAAGATCAAGAAGTCTTAGAATTAGCAAGAATTGCAGCAGAAAAAATTATATTTCTTGATAAAAATTTAGGGGGAATGTATTCTTTGAAAAAAGAATTAGAAGAACGGTATAAAAAGCTGATGGGAGGGGAAATTTTAACATAAGTGCAAGCCAGAGGGCGCAAGCATTGCGCCCCTACAAGCGGACAAATTGGGACGTAGGGGTGTATGGCATACGCCCTCTCTTTTTGATAATTTAATTATCAAACTTCAACCGTTATTTTAAGATTACTCGGTTTAGGCAAAGTTTTATTTCTAGCTTTATAATCTTCGATTAAAAGTTCTAACATTTCTTGAGCATTTTTTAAAGCTTCCTCATAACTATTACCATGAGTATGAGCATAAGGACCAAATTCGGGTAAGCTAACGATATATTTTTGATCTTCATCTGACCATTGAATAACAATACTATATTGATAGTTCATTGATTTACTCCTGTAATCAATCTAAGATAATATAATACACCTATTAAAATAGGATTAAAGATAGAAGTTGAATTAAATCATGCCTAGTCTTCCTGGAATTAACCATCAACGAGCAATTAAAGCTTTTGAAAAAGCGGGGTTTCAGATCGTTCGACAGGGAAAACATATTACGATGACAGATGGAGAATATATTTTAACTATTCGGGGAAGCAGAAAGGGTAATAATTCCCTGAATATCGATTATAATAATTCATAATTGTTTTTATTATGGGGAAAAAACAGATGTCAGTGATGATTGAACAAAACCTCAGCGAAGTTTTAGCAGAAATTAATCAAAAATTAGATAATTTACAAAAAGATGTTACAGACATCAAAATTGAGTTAACGGAAGCGAGCAGAATTAAAACAACAAGTCGTTAACGAACAAATTCGCCTACAAAGTCAAAGCATTAATCAAAATTTGATGCAGAGAGATAAACTAACTCCCTACGTTCAAGATCACAGTTATCTTAAGGAATATCAACAAGAGTTAGATACTTTTATCGCCGAAAAAATTACTCCTTATGACCCCATCTTTAGCCTAACGCAAAAAGTCCAACCGATTCCTTTTAAAGAGATTAAATCTTTAACCGATAACTCAACTTGTCTGCTGCAATGGTATATTACTGGTGAAAAGATTTTAGCCTTTATTGTCTCTGCGGATGAAACGGTTAAAGTTTGGCAATCTTCCGAAGAAGACGGAAAGCAATTACTTGATACTGTCAATAATTATCGACGGCTTTACTACTCCGAAAGAGGTAAAAAAGAATGGATTAATCAACTTTCCAACTTATTACAAACTTTTGCCGATACTCTACACATTAACGAGATTATTTCTCTCATTCCCGAAACCTGTCAACGCTTAATTATAATTCCCCATTGGTTTCTGCATATTCTACCCCTTCATGCCTTACCCATCACTAACTCCCCCCTTAATAAGGTTTCTACCTCTAACTCCCCCCTTAATAAGGGGGGTTGGGGGGGATCAATTCTACAGGATAAATATGATATAAAATATGCCCCCAGTTGCCAACTATTGCAAATTACTAAACAACGTCCTTTAAATGAATTAACTAACCTTTTCGCCATCCAAAACCCCACCAAAGACTTAATTTTTACGGACTTAGAAGTTAATATTATCTCAACTTTCTTCAATCAAAAAGAAATTATTGCCAAAGATGAAGCTACTGAAAACACCGTTATAAACCATCTTAAAGCATCAGGAAGCCATTGTTACCACTTCTCTTGTCATGGAGGATTTAACCCTAATAATCCCCTAGAATCGGCTTTAATATTAGCTAATAAAGATGAATTAACATTAGGAGAAATCTTTGAATTGAACTTTAAAAAATCTCGCTTAGTCGTCCTTTCTGCTTGCGAAACAGGCTTGATTGACTTAAAATCAATTAGTGATGAATATATTGGCTTACCTGCTGGTTTTCTATTCGCAGGAAGTTCAAGCGTTGTTAGTAGTTTGTGGACAGTTAGCGACTTATCTACAGCATTTTTAATGATGAAATTCTATGAAATTGTCTTAGATAAAAGTCAAAATATTTCTGTTCCTGTTGCCTTAAAAATGTCTCAAAATTGGTTAAGAAACTTAACCGTTAAAGAATTTGAAGAAAATTTAGAGAAAACAACTTTTAAACAGGTATTAAATTATTTACAAGAAACATTATCCTTTGGTGATTTCTTTGAACTAGAAGATGCAATCACAGTTACTTGTGAGAGAATCAAAAAGCTTTCACCAAATGAAAAACCCTTCAAAAATCCTTTCTATTGGGCTGCATTTGCAGCAATGGGTATCTAAAAACAGTTTTTAATCTTCTGACTCTAATTGCTTTTGCTTACAAAACTTTGCTAGAGATGTTTTAACAATATAACTAGCGCAAGGCGTAGCGACAGCCACTAAAAGAGGATCACCAGCAGTAACTAAAGCAGCAATAACACCACTAATTAAATCAGGTGCTAAACCGTCTTTAAAATTATCATTACAAATCACCTCACGCGCTTGGTTCAAAGCAGTTTCCCAAGTGATTCCTGCTCTAACTTCTTCAAAATCTGCTCGACGCGCTAAAATACGGGTAGCTTGCTCTAAGTTTCCGCCACATCTTTCAATGATATTTAACTGAGCGATCGCTTCAGGATTATCCTTTAATTGTTCCCGATATTGCTGAATTTCTTCAGGTGTTAACTGAGTTGCATCTGTCATAACTTTACTAATCTGTTACTGATGACAAATAATGTGTCACTGTACATCAATAAATGGGTCGCCTGGGATTCGAACCCAAGACCGATCGGTTAAAAGCCGAGTGCTCTACCGCTGAGCTAGCGACCCGTTATGTTTTCCACACACGATTTCTAATCATAGCATGGAATTTTAGAGAAGGCAAGGGGTTTTCTAAATAGAAGCCACATTCATCTCTATTAAAGCCTCACAGCTTGCTCCTGGGTCAAGTTCCGTGAGATTTTCTCCCGTTGCGATCGCATTACGGGGCGCACTCCAGGGTTCCAAACAAATATAATCTTTCCCTTTCAATGTCCAAAACACAAAGGTAGAATAGGAATCTGACCAATTCAGAGTAAGTTTTAGTCCCCGTTGATGATCGGTCATACTGGCAGAAGAACGGGTTAAAGATTTAAAAGCTACATCAATTTCATCTGCATCAAAATCAAAGTTTCCCTCAAAAGGAACAATTTCTGTGCTGCTTTTTTCTTGATATGCTGATGAAGGAATATCAAAGGCTAATTTTGTTTTATCTTTTACCAAAAAATAGGGATGAAAACCAAAAGAGAAAGGCATTATTTTGTCAGATTTATTAATGTATTGCTGACGAATTCGTAAAATTTTTCCCTCAAGTTCGTAGGTAAATTTTAATTGAAATTTAAAGGGATAAACGTTAAGAGTTTTGTCATTACTGCTTAAGCTTAGCGTTAAACTAGCACAAGAACTTGTTGATTGATCAATCACTTCCCAAGGTAAATCTCGCGCAAATCCATGTTGTTTTAAGGTGTAAGTTTTGCCCTGGTAAACATAAGTATTATCGGGCAAATTACCACAGATAGGAAAGAGAATAGGAACCCCACCCCTGACACTTAATTCTGGGTTAGTAAATCGTTCTTCATCGAGAGAAAGAATCTCTTGACCTTGAATTGCCCAACGAGTAATAATTCCCCCTCTTTCGGGAACAACTTCTAGACGAGATAACGCCTTGTCATCAGAAAGAATATAGGTAGAATATTGCTTAGGGTTGACAGAGATTGAAAATGCCATAATTGTCTTTTTTCCTTAAGATAAACCATGAATTAAATAGAAGGCGAGAAAAGCACTACCCAAGGGAACACTTAAATTATCAATTCCCAGTGCAGAAAAGGCTTCTAATCCCATTGCTACCATAGCAACAATTAAAGAAATTATCATCGTTATGAGGAATGATTCTCCCACCGACAATAAAATTAGACTGGTAACGAGAAAACTTACCCCCATCATAGTCAAAGACCCCTCCCAACTTTTGTTAACTCCTAATATTTGATAAGGGTGTCGTCCAAACTTTTGGCCAATAACAGCGGCCATTCCATCTCCCCAGGCCATTACCAGGATACCAATAGCGAGATATTGGGGTTGTTGTCTTGACCAAAACCCCTGGGCTAAAATGCCAATACTAACAGCATAAAAGAAAGTGCCTAAGCTTTTTCGTCCCACACTATTAATACTGGGAAGAATGGGCAAAAAATAAGAAATTAAGGCAATAATACTCGCAATAAAAGAAGCCCCCACTAATACCCAAGAGGGAAGTTGTAGCCACCAGGCAATTAAAACAACGTTTCCTGACCCAATATGAACGATTTTACGGGTAAATTCCGCATTAGTTCCCCGTAAACGGTTTAATCCTTCAGCCAGGGCAATAATAGCCCCTAAATAGAGAATAACAAGACTGAGGGGATACCAAAGGGAGAGGAGAGGGTTCAACAAAGAAAGTGAATCAGACAGCAATGTACAAGTAAGGAAAGGATCTACTCTTACAGGTTATCAAAAATAGAGTGCTAAAATTTTATCTCAGGACTTACTCACAGATCTTATCGTAGGGGGAATTCATGAATTCCCCCTACCAAAAACTTGTCCCTATTTAACCAATTCGCAGAATTGATTGGTTTCAACTACTTCCTCTAAGTTTAATCCCAGTGCTTTTGTAATACTGATAGCATTGGAAATATCTATCGCTTTTCCGCGAAAAAATCGCTCAATGGTACTTCGAGACACATGAAAGTCTAATAATTCTTCTATCCCTTCATAAGTAATTCGTTGGCCACTTTTTAAGGTTTGGGCTTCTCTAAGTTTGCGTTTTCCTGCGGGAGTTGCAGCAATACTTCGTTTGGTTTTGTGTGCTTGTGCCATAGTAGTCAATCTTGGTTTAAGCTGAGATCTCTATGGCTAGTATTCCCTATAAATTCGCAAAACTTTCAGATCATTCAAATCAATATTTTATCCGTAATTTTGACTAAAAACCCCTCATTAAAATTACTGAGAAAAAATTTTTGAGTGAGAATTCTTAAAACATTTGTATATTGCTTTACTCTACTAAATCATCAACAAATCATGACAATTTAGGTAAATCTTAAGGTTTACAAATCAAAAATGTATAGTATCATTCAGATCGGGAGATAAATTTGCTTCAGGTGTGATGGATAGTTAAAATTATCCCTATCAAGAATCGAAGGAAAATAAATAAGTATGATTGCCACAGCACCCGCCTCCAATGGAACGAACATTCAAGGATTAAAACCAGAATTACCCCCAATCAGTGGTTGGGAAGCAGAAATCACCTCAATTGTTCAACACAATGATCCGGTTTTCTTACCCACTTCCAACATCAATTTAAGCAATATTAAAGCGGGGTTTGCTTGCGCCCTTCATATGCACCAACCAACCATTCCCGCTGGTGCCAACGGAGCGTTAATTAGTAACCTCCAAAATATGTTTGACAATCAAGGAATGGGCGATAATCATAACGCAGGGGTTTTTGCCTGGTGTTATAGCCGCATGGGTGATTTTATTCCCGAATTAGTAGCTAATGGCTGTAATCCTCGCATTATGTTGGACTATTCCGGAAATCTTTTCTGGGGACTCCAACAAATGGGACGGGATGACATTCTTAATAACCTCAAGCGCATTGCTTGTGATCCCCAATACCAGCCTTATGTAGAATGGTTAGGAACCATGTGGAGTCATGCAGTAGCTCCTTCTACCCCCATTCCTGACCTGAAATTACAAATTCAGGCTTGGCAACATCAATTTGCCTCTATGTTTGGTTATGATGCCCTAAAACGGGTTAAAGGCTTTTCTCCTCCAGAAATGCACTTACCTAATAACCCTGATACCCTCTACGAATATATCAAAGCTCTTAAAGAGTGCGGTTATCGTTGGTTATTGGTGCAAGAACATTCCGTCGAACGCTTAGACGGTGCTAACCTATTGGGTGATGATAGATATGTTCCTAACCGTTTAGTGGCCCGTAATTCTCATGGTGAAGTCATCAGTATTACGGCGTTGATCAAAACTCAGGGATCTGATACTAAATTAGTCGCCCAAATGCAGCCCTATCATGAGGCTAAATCACGGGGACGGCAAAAAATTGGGAATGTAGAAGTACCTTGCTGTGTTTCCCAAATTGCTGACGGGGAAAATGGCGGTGTGATGATGAATGAATTCCCCAACGGATTTAATCCTACTTGGCATAACATCAAGGATAATTCTGATGTGGTGGGATTCAATGGCACTGAGTATATTGAACTGTTAGAAGCCAATGGTGTCAATCCTGATGATTATCCCGTTTGTCAGGCCAAAGGACAACACAAAATCTGGAACAAGGTAGATATTAATAATGTTACCCCAGAAGCCGTTGCCAATGCGATCGCAGATTTAAACGCCAACGATCACCAATTCCACATGGACGGTGCATCTTGGACAGATGATTTAAGTTGGGTTTCCGGTTACGAAAACGTTCTAGAACCCATGAACCAACTCAGTGCTGATTTTCACGCGAAATTCGATTCTTTAGTTCAACAAGATCCAAATATTACCAGAACTCCTGAATATCAGGAAGCTCTGTTATACACCTTATTAGTGGAAACTAGCTGTTTCCGTTATTGGGGCCAGGGAACTTGGACAGACTATGCCCGTGAACTTTATAATCGCGGCGAAAAGTTAGTTAAATAAGTTTCGTTATTGTTGGGTACATTAAAGGCGATCGCTTATCTTATGATAGAGGGCGATCTTTTTTTACGATGGAAAACTTACTTATGTCAGTGGTGATACAATGCGAATACTATTGAAAAATCACCGATCTACGGGTAACAAAACTTAACAAAAGTGACATATGAAAGAAGAAAATGTCATCGCAAGAATTACAGTAAATCCTAAGATATTTAACGGTAAACCGATTATTAGAGGTCATCGTTTAGCCGTTGAACATATACTAGGAATGTTAGCGGCAAGGGACAGTCCAGAAACAATTTTAGAGGGTTATCCCTGGCTAGAAAGGGAAGATATTCAAGCCTGTTTAATCTATGCTTATCAGTTAGTTAGCCATGGGCGATCACCTCTCAATTTAAAAAGCGATCGCGGTGCTAAATCTTAACTACTTAACTTAAAAGCTTCCACCCCCCTTTTTTTAGGCGAGTTGGGGGGATCAACGACTTTGAGTAGTGACAACTTGATTAAGGGGAACGGGAAATTTTAAAGGTTTTAAGCCGATAAAATTACAGGTATTGAGCAAAAAATTGGCAATGGTGATGTAGTGAACTAACCGTTGTAAGGGAGTCATGGGAAAATCCTCTATAACTTGACAATCTCATCATCGAAAAAATGACATTAAATCTCCAGACAATTTAAGGCAGATAACAAAATTAAAATTCTCCTAACTGCCTTTTCTGTTCTCTTTGAATTGGGTTAAACTAAATCAATACAGTCATCAAAACTTAGTTGAGTTATGCCTACACAGCGCACTAGAGGGATCACCGCAACCGTTGCGGGACTGCAAAAACTTCGTGAGGTTAAGGCCTCTGGCGGAAAGGATGGAACCCGTTTGACCTTTGAAGGCATTGCTGATCGTATTTCTCGGAACGCTCAAACTTCAGTTGACACAAGCACGGTGAGACGATTTTTTAATGGTAAAGGTATGGATCGAGATTCTATCCTAGCAATTTGTAGGGCGTTGGGTTTAGAGGTCACAGAAATTGTTGATCCGAATGAATGGCATCCCGTTAGGTCTCGTCAAACTTCTCAACCCGTAGCAACCTCAGTAATTCTCAATACATTTTTAGAAAACATAAACTCAGAATCTTTATCCATGCTTCAATTACAAACGTACTTTACAGAATCTATAAATGAATTAGGCTTTAAATTTTGGACGTACATACAACTTGACAAGAATAATCATCTTCAATCTCAAGTACGTGAGATTGTTTCTAACTATCCTAACTATTGGGTAGAACACTATTCAAATAAAGACTATCAAAGCGTCGATCCCGTCATTAACCAAGCTGTTAATGAGGCACAAGCTTGGCGTAGTAGTACCGTCTTACAAAAGTCGATAAACTCAGAACAAAAAGAACTGTTTCGTGATGCCCAAGAGGTCGGAATTTATATGGGGTGTAGCATTCCTGTTACTTCTATTTCTGACAGAACCAACCGCTCGCAATTTGTCACTCTTGTTAAAGAGAAAGAGGTTTCTAATTGGGAACAAGATTTTTTGTATGTTAGTAATACATTAACGTCTTTAGCTTATAAATTTTACTCCAAAATGTATCAGATCAAAAATAGAGAATTTGATGATTTTTAAAGTGCGATCGCGGATCTTGTAGGTTGGGTTGAGGCAACGAAACCCAACAAATCCCATATAATGGTTATATAAACATAATTGATCAAATCAAAACCAATGGATATTATTTTAAAGCCACAACAAGAACAATTAATTCAAGCGAAGATAAACAGTGGTAAATATATAACGGTTGACGAGGTGATTGCAGAAGCCTTGCAATTATTAGACGAAAGAGATAAACACTATCAAAAATGGGTGGAGGACACTCGCCAGAAAGTAGCTGTCGGTTTAGAACAACTAAACAGAGGTGAAGGAATTGAGGTACAAACAGTTATCAATAAACTCAAAGAAAAAGTTAACTTTGCCAAAGAAATAACAAAATGAGAACTTGTTTAATTTCTCCAGAAGCCACAGAGGATTTGGATGAAATCTTTGATTATTTTGCTAGTAAGAATGTGGAAGCTGGCGAAAGATTTGTTATTACTTTTGAGAAGAAATGCGAAAAATTATTACAATTTCCCAATATGGGAAGAAGTTATGGGGATATTGAACCTTCATTAAGAGGTATTCCACTTGATAATTATATTATTCTCTATCGTTTAATAGGTAATGGTGTTGAGATTGTGAGAGTCGTTAGCGGATATCGTAATTTAGAATATCTTTTTGAATAAATAGGAAACGCTGGCTCACCACTGGTAGTTGTTTATACCCTGCGAGGTGAGGTTATTCGACTGATTTCTGCTCGTCGCGTCACAAAACAGGAGATAAAAGCTTATGAGAAAGGAATATGATTTTTCTAAGGGAAAACGAGGAGCGGTCATTCCCTCTCATGGAAAAACACGCATTACTATTTATCTCGATGATGAAATTTTCGATAAATTTCGAGAACAGACTGAAATGACTGGAATTGGTTATCAGACTCTAATTAATGAGGTTTTAAAGAAATATCTCCAGTCCCCTTGTGATCAACCTCTCACCCAAGGGGATCTACGCCGTATTCTTCGTGAAGAATTATCATTGCGATCGCCCAGCTTGTAATGCTATCGCGGATCTTGTAGAGTGTAGGGTGCATTAACGAAGTTTAATGCGCCTTTTTCTATGGCATGATGAGTTCGGTACCCCATAATCTGCCTTCCGTGCCAACGAACAACTCTGAAATACAGAACCAAGCAAGAAACATTTTGGATGCAATTGCGTTTACTCCCTTTGAGCAATGCCAACCCTTGAGCCGTGATTTTAGCGATATTCCCGATCGTCCTGGTATTTACGCAGTCAGGCATAGATCTCAGGGATTGCTTTACATTGGTAAAACCAAAAGCTTACGAGGTCGTTTTAAAGGTGGACACAAAGCTTTTTTGTGGGCTTGGCTTGATCAATATAAAAGTGAAGATGTACGAATTGCGGTGCAGACAATACCTTACTCGAAAAACCCTGCGCTACTATTAGAACTAGAGGCGATCATTTTGAGAGCGACTGAGCCACCGTATAATGTTCAAATTCCTATGGAGTCCTAACCCATGCAAGTGAAACTTTCGGAGCAAATCTCGTCCTCTGACGCAGAAACTATTTTAAGGCATTTACCAGATTGGATTCAGGATGCTCTGATTGCTCGCGCTACTGAAATTGATTATCCCGTTGAAGCAATCATTGAGATGGCGATCGCCAGTTTTCTAGACACAGAGGCATTAAGTTTTGCCGACTGTAAGCCGAGGCGAGGTCAATAAGTCTAACAAATCACTGCACCCGACCCAATGATAAACTATTATAATCATCCAAAATTACTAGCTGCGGTTGAGCTAGACCGTTATGCCTAAAATCTCCAGACAAAATATCTTCGTCTATGGGAATAGATATAGTTTTTTTAGTGATAGGTTTAACCATTTTAGCCTTTTCCCAGAATTGGTCATCTAATTCAGGAATATCAGAAGTATCAATTGCCTCATCTGGAATATTCTGTAACTCTTTAAGTCGTTTGTCTGAGATACTCATAGTATTGTCTTCTTTCTTTTGGGGTAGCTTTTCGGGCAGAAATTAGGCGAATCTTATTCTGTCTTTCTGTTGTACAAAATGGATATATTAATCTTAACCTAATTTTGTAATTATCAAGTTATTTTAGTCACATTTAAAGAAGTAAATGCTGTTGAAACAATAAAAAACCCCGATAATTAATCGAGGCCAAGTAGGAGAATATCAATGAGTTCATAGAAGACATCGGGAGAAAAAAACTAATAATTAAAATAGTTTTGATAGGTCAAGTCTTTATCTAAGCTGACTGGATTTAACTAAACTTAGTATGCCCAGAATTCTAGAAATTATTAACACTATTGTCTAAATGATTTAATTACGAAGGCTAAAACCCTTGTCTTACGGTAGGGGCGAACGGCCGTTCGCCCCTACGGGAATTTTGTCCAATTACTCATAGCAAAAATTCTTCCCCAACATAGTAATTTCGATCACAACATTGGGAACACTAAGTAGGTAAGCAGCTATGATTACTGCCTTATGACTTATTCGCCTTCTTCAAAACGCAGTCGGGCCGTTGCCCTGCGGAATTACTTTTCTCCCTTTGGTAACAAACTGATCGAAGCAGGTTTTGTCGGCCCAGATCAGATGAAACAAGCTCTTGTCGAAACCCGTAAGACTGGTCGTCCCTTGACAGATGTCTTACAAGTGATGACAGGTAAACAGTTACCCCCCGATCTAATCCGACAATACAAAAAACACCACTTATTTGAACTGAAAATTCTGTACGGTGTCGATTCCATCGATCCAGAGGTGTCTCCTGTTGCTGATCGACAGATGGCCGAATTAATTAACTCATTAATTCCCTTTGATATTTGTCGCCGTCACAAACTTTTGCCCCTTTCCAAACATGATGGCATACCCCCATCGGTTTTGGTGGCCATGGTTGATCCTGATAACTTAGCAGCACAGGATGAACTTAACCGTATCTTACGGGCTAGAAACCTGGATTTGCGACGGATGGTCATTACCCAAGAAGATTATGACGGATTATTAGAACAGTATCATGAACTTCAAGGGGAAATTGATCAAGAAAATGAACGCTTAACCAAAGAGCAAGCCCTCCAAAAGATGGCTGATCTCACCGACATCGTGGGCAACCTCGATGCTAGTATGGCTGAGTCCAGTGATGAAAGTCATGATGCCCTTGACTCCACTGATGCCCATGAAGCCCCCGTTATTAATTTAGTTAATAAAATTCTGGCCAAAGCCCTTCAAGAAGGCACATCAGACATTCACATTGAACCCCAAGAAGAAACCTTAAGAATTCGTTTCCGTAAAGATGGGGTACTGGTTCAAGCTTTTGATCCCCTGCCCCGAAAAGTAACCCCGGCGGTGGTTGCGCGGTTCAAAATTATGTCTGATTTGGATATTGCTGAACGTCGTTTACCGCAAGATGGGAAGATTCGACGCATTTATCAAGGACGAAAGGTAGACTTTCGGGTTAACACCCTACCTAGTCGCTATGGTGAGAAAGTCTGTTTACGGATCTTAGATAACTCTGCCACCCAATTAGGGTTAGATAAATTAATTACGAATGAAGAAACCCTACAAATTGTGAGAGACTTGGCCAGTCGTCCCTTTGGTTTATTGCTGGTAACGGGGCCGACGGGAAGTGGTAAGTCTACCAGTTTGTATTCTGTGTTAGCCGAAAGAAATCATCCAGATGTTAACATCAGTACCGCCGAAGATCCCATTGAATACTCCTTACCTGGCATTACCCAAGTTCAGGTGATTCGGGAAAAAGGCATGAACTTCTCCTCGATTTTACGGGCATTTATGCGACAAGATCCTGATGTCATTCTGGTGGGGGAAACTAGGGACGTAGAAACGGCGAAAACGGCGATTGAAGCTGCGTTAACGGGTCACTTGGTCTTAACTACCTTACACACCAATGATGCTGCTGGTGCGATCGCCCGTTTGGATGAAATGGGGGTAGAACCCTTTATGATTTCTGGGGCTTTATTAGGGGTCTTAGCACAACGGTTAATGCGACGAGTTTGTAGTGAATGTCGCGTTGCTTATAACCCGAAAAAAGCTGAATTAGCCCGTTTTGGTTTATCGGCCTCCAATGAAGAGGAAGTGACCATCTATAAAGCCAATAAATTAACCCCAGAAGAAATTACAGAAGCTAAAACCAACGGAACCATTTGTCAAAAATGTGGCGGTGGTGGTTACAAGGGACGGGTGGGGGTTTATGAAGTGATGCGGAATACGGAACGCATTCAAAGTTTGATTAATGAAGGAGCCACTACCGATCGCATTAAAGAAGCGGCCGTTGAAGAAGGGATGATAACCATTCTGGCTTATAGTTTGCAACTGGTACAAGAGGGCTATACCACTCTAGAAGAAGTGGAAAGGGTCACGTTTACTGATACGGGACTAGAAGCAGAATTAAAAGCCAAGCGCAAGAGTTCCCTCGAATGTAAAACCTGTTCCGCAGAATTACAACAGGAATGGATGGACTGCCCCTATTGTATGACACCCCGATTTACTAATTCCTAAATAAGGAGACAAGATCATGGCAATGGATATGATGATTGAAGATTTGATGGAGCAACTCGTTGAAATGGGTGGCTCTGATATGCACATTCAAGCGGGTGCGCCTATTTATTTTCGTATTAGTGGGAAATTGGCCCCCATTGATGAAGAACCACTTTCCCCCCAAGAAAGTCAAAAACTCATCTTTAGTATGCTTAATAATACTCAACGGAAAGAGTTAGAACAAAATTGGGAATTAGACTGTTCCTATGGTGTTAAAGGGTTAGCTCGGTTTCGGGTCAATGTTTATAAAGAACGGGGTTGTTATGCTGCTTGTTTACGAGCTTTATCTTCTAAAATTCCTAATTTTGAACAGTTAGGTTTACCCACAATTGTCCGAGAAATGGCGGAACGTCCACGGGGTATGGTGTTAGTTACCGGACAAACTGGGTCTGGAAAAACGACAACCCTCGCCGCTATTTTAGATTTAATTAATCGCACCAGAGGCGAACATATTCTAACAGTAGAAGACCCGATTGAATACGTTTTTCCTAATATTAAAAGCCTCTTTCACCAACGGCAAAAAGGGGAAGATACGAAATCTTTTGCCAATGCTTTAAAAGCTTCTTTAAGGGAAGATCCAGATATTATTCTGGTGGGGGAAATGCGGGATTTAGAAACCATTGCCTTAGCCATCACAGCCGCAGAAACTGGACACTTAGTTTTTGGTACTTTACACACTAATTCAGCCGCAGGTACAATTGATAGGATCGTTGACGTATTTCCTGCTAACCAACAGGCTCAAATTCGGGCGATGTTATCTAACTCTTTGATTGCCGTATTTAGTCAATGTTTAGTTAAGAAGAAAAGCCCCAAACCAGGAGAGTTTGGACGAGCAATGGCCCAAGAAATTATGATTGTTACCCCTGCTATTGCTAACCTGATGCGAGAAGGAAAAGCTGGTCAAGTTTATTCTGCTATTCAAACAGGGATGAAATTAGGAATGCAAACTATGGAACAAGCTTTGGCTGGTATGGTTGTCAGTGGTATGGTTTCTTTTGAAGAAGCCGTCTCTAAAAGTGGTAGACCTGATGAATTACAAAGGTTAATTGGAGGCGCAACTACTGGCATAAAAGCTAAGTCACGCATCTAATTTTAAGAATTAATAATTAATTGTTTCATTACCTCAAAAAAAAATGCCTACTTATATTGCTCAAGTTAAAGACGCGAAAGGAAAAATTTCCAAAACAAAAGTAGAAGCAATGTCTCCTGAACAAGCTAGGGCAATGCTTAGACAACAATATCCTGCTATTGGTAAAATTAAAAAAGCAGGAATGGAAATTGACTTTTCTGGCATAGAATCTATGCTAAATACTGTTAAAGTCAAGGACAAAGCAATCTTTTCTCGTCAGTTTTCTGTCATGATTAATGCCGGGGTTGCTATTGTTCGTTGTTTAGGGGTTTTATCAGATCAAGCTAGTAACCCTAAATTAAAAAAAGCCTTAGTTGCTATTAGTGCTGAGGTGCAACAAGGGGTTAGTTTATCAGAAGCTTTGTCCAAGCATCCTGACTGTTTTGATCAGTTATATGTCAGTATGGTGGAAGCTGGAGAAACTGGGGGGGTTCTTGATGAAGTTCTCAACCGTTTAGCAACACTTTTAGAAGATATGGCAAGGCTACAAAACCAAATTAAATCAGCGATGGCCTATCCGGTTACAGTTGGCTTTTTAGCTGTGGTGGTTTTCTTTTGCATGACTGTCTTTTTAATTCCTGTTTTTGCCAAAATTTTCCAAGATTTAGGGACAGAATTGCCAGCTTTAACGCAATTTATGCTCTACCTTAGTGGTATTATGCGGAGTTGGAAAATTTTGATTCCTATTGGTTCAGTTATGGGCTTTGTGTTTGCCATTAAACAATACTATAAAACCCCTATGGGTCGCTTACAAATTGATAAATTTTTCTTAAAAATGCCTCTGTTTGGTGACTTAAATGAAAAGTCGGCAGTAGCTCGTTTTTGTCGAGTTTTTGGGACTTTAATGCGTTCAGGGGTTCCCATTTTAACCTCTTTAGAAATTGTCTGTAATACCGTCGGAAATAAGGTAATTGCTAATGCCATTGCCGGGGCCCAAGCAGAAATTCAACAAGGGGGAATGATGAGTTTAGCCCTACAAAATGCTAATGTTTTCCCGCAGTTAGCTATTCAAATGATTTGTATTGGGGAAGAAACGGGGGAACTGGATGCAATGATGATGAAAGTTGCTGATTTCTACGAGGATGAAGTTGAACAAGCTGTTAAAGCATTAACCAGTGTTATTGAACCGTTGATGATGGTTTTAATTGCTGGTTTGGTAGGGGTAATTCTCTTATCAATGTATCTACCAATGTTCAAAATCTTCGATAAACTTGGTTAAGAAATCTAGAGAATTTAAGCAATATAGAGATGTTTCCTATAACGTCTCTATAAACGTTTAAACATAAATTTTGATTGTCTATTATGTCTATTAAAGCATCAAATTACGAAAAACTTTTATGTGAATATAGCGATCGCACTGGGGCTATTTCTTTATTAAAACAGCATCGTCCTTATTTAGAAATGTTGCCTAGTTTACGTCGTCCTCAAGATAGTTTAATTACCATTCCTTTACCCGTTGTTAAAGTTCGTCAACCGCAACCTTTAGGTGAAAGTCGTCTAACTTCCCCCAATATTCAAGAAGCTATTCATTTACCTTGTGATCTTGCTATTATTATGTGTGACCCTGAATGGAAGATTAAATTAGGGTCAGAAATTATTGTTTTTATTCATCGTCCCCATGAAGATTTTTCCCATTTATTAACCCGTTGGCGACAAACTCAAATCCATTTAGATAAAGATTATGAATGGTTAATGCCCCCAAAAGAACAACATATGTTTAGTGAAGGTGCTGATAAAGTTTATCCTTTATTTGTGTTATTTGAAAACACCTTAGAGAGAATCAAAAAAGGATTAAAAGGGGCTTGTTTGCCTTATATTGTTCAAACTTCTATTGCTGAAGAAACTGAAGAAGTTTTGGAGATGGTTTCAGAATAAATCAGTAATTTTTCCCAAAACGGCTATTTTAAGATATAATTATTGTGGATTTTTATTTTTCAAAAAGCAATGATATATTATTTAATAGTAAAATTATCTCTCAATAATTAGCTGGACAACGGAAACCTGTTCTTAAACCCTTAGAAGTTTTACCAGATAGGAAAAATTGATCAACAATGAACCATGAAACTCCCTCAAAATTAACCAAAATTTTCGGTTTAGATTTACGCTCCTTGGCTGTTTTTCGCATTGGGTTAGCTTTAATTGTTATGGCTGACTTGTTCAGTCGAGCTAGGGGAATTAATGCCCATTATACCGATGCAGGAGTGCTTTCTAGAGAGGCTTTAACAAAAGAACTACTTCATCCTTGGTATTGGTCTTTTCACTTGATTAATGGTAGTTTTTCCTGGCAAGCATTTCTATTTTTAATCGCTTTTTTAATTGCCTTATCTCTATTAGTAGGTTATCGGACAAGACTCGCAATTATTGCTACTTGGGCGTTAAATATTTCATTACAAAATCGGAATCCTGCCCTTATTTTTGCGGGCGATGATGTCTTAAGAGCCATGTTATTTTGGGCAATGTTTTTGCCGTTAGGTTGTTCTTATTCCTTTGATAGTGCCTTAAATTCTTCAAAGAAACTCTTACCCAAACGAGTAATAAGTGGGGCAACCTTTGCCTTTATTATTCAACTCATATTCATTTATACTTGGTCAGCAGCTTATAAAACAAAAAGCTCGCTTTGGTGGCCTGATGGAGATGCGGTTTATTACTCTTTAAATTTTGATCAATATGCTACAGAATTCGGTCATTTTTTATTAGGTTTTCCTGTCCCTATTTTACGAATTTTAACCTTTAGTGCGTTAATTTTTGAATGGGTTGGCCCCTTTATTATCTTAATTCCTTTTCGTACCAGCTTTTTCCGTTGTGTAGCAATTATTTCTTTTGTTTTATTACATCTTGGCTTTGAATTATCCTTTTCTATTGGGGTTTTAAGTTATCTAAGTGTGGTTAATTGGTTAACATTAATTCCCACAGAATTATGGGATAGGGGAACTCAAATCATTAGTACCACTGCTCGCAAAGGATTAACTATTTATTATGACGCAGATTGTGGATTTTGTAAAAAAGTTGTTCATTTTATTAGGACATTTTTAATTTTACCAGGAACTCCTTTATTAATTGCTCAAGATCATGAATCTATCTATGCTGATATGTTAGAAAAAAATTCTTGGGTTGTGGTTGACTGGGAAAATAATCGTCATTATAAATTTGAAGCGATCGCCTATGTGGTTAGTTTATCGCCTATTATCTATTTTTTGGCCCCATTATTACGTTGGCAACCTATAATGAATGTGGGTACAAAATTCTATCAAACCATTGCTTCAAATCGTAAATTTGCAGGTAATTTTACTCGTCCGTTTAAATTTCGTTCTTTAGAAATTAAGTCATCTTTACCGTTTAATTTAATCACTTTATCTCTGCTATTTTTAACCACAATATTTAATTTAAAAAGCTTTGTCGATCAAACTGTTGTTCGTCGTCCCTTTAAGGATGATTGGATTAATAAGACTCATCAAGTTTTTACTCGTAGAACCTTTCAAACAATTAATATTATTGGTTATATTACCCGTTTAGATCAGTCTTGGAGTATTTTTGCTCCTGCACCCCCAAGAGATGACGGTTGGCACGTTATTGTCGGAAAATTAAAGGATGGAACAGAAGTCAATCTTCTTGATGAAACCCGTCCCATTAGTTGGGAAAAACCTACTCTAAAAGAGCGTCAAAACATCTATCAAACCATTCAATGGCGAGTGTATTATATCAATCTAAATCGAGCAATGGGTAAAAAACTATATCCCCATTTTGCTGATTATCTTTGTCGGGAATGGAATAAAACAAATTCAGAAGATAAACAATTAGAAAGTTTTGAGATATATTTTATGGATGAAAGAACTGTTCCCCCAGGAGTAACCCAGATGGTTGAAAAGAAAAAAGTTTGGCAACAATCTTGTTCTGGTTCCTAAGGCGATCGCTTAATCTCTTTCAAAGCTAATAAGTATATAATTTCAATTGATTTTAATTTATGAGTTCCTTTAATATCGTATTTGACTACCGCTTTGACACGGCCGGCTTCTTCAATGACCCCCAGAGGCGTGCAACCCTAGAAGCAGCAGCCAATATTTGGGAAAGCTCAATCCTTGATGAGTTTGCTAATATCCCTGTCGGCATCAGCTTTACGGTAACTGACCCCCAGACAGGGACACTTAATCAACAGATTGTCCTGACTGAAGAAATTGACGACTTGCTCATCTTTGCCGGGACTCGCTCTCTAACGCAGGCAATCGGCTTGGGAGGATTTGATGGAACCAACGCATCAGGGACGATTTTTCGCAACCGCATCCAAGGCTCTAATTTTGAACCTTGGGTTGGTACGATCACCTTTGATTCTACTCCTTCCTTCAGCAAGGGGACGGCAGCACCTTGGTTTTTCGATTCAACCCCAGAAACCGCCGATGACATCCCCGCAGACAGGACTGATTTTCTGTCAACTGCTTTACATGAAATCGGCCATGTTCTGGGAATTGGGACATCTGATATCTTTGAACAACTCGGTCAAAGTGGCTCCTTTGTTGGAGTAAATGCCCAAGCTGCTAAGGGCGGGGTTACTGTTCCCCTAACGAGCGATCGCAGTCATCTTGAGGAAGGGACGTTAAGTCAGGGACAAGAAGTTTTAATGGACCCAGTTATCAACAATGGGCGAATCCTGCCAACCCGTCTAGATTTGGCACTCTTGGCTGATATTGGCTACCAAATTCAGGATTACAATGGTTTTCAATTTACGTCTCAAGGAGAGACTCCACCTATCGCAACAGCAGGAGCAGACACAATCTTTGGCACAGATGTGGCTGATATTATCGATGGTTTAGGAGGCCACGATATGATCCAAGGGGAGGGCGGTAATGATACTCTCAATGGCGGTTTGGGCAACGATCTGCTCTTCGGGCAAGAAGGAAGCGATCGCCTTTTGGGGGGTGAGGACAACGATCAGTTACAGGGAGGAATCGATGCAGATTTCCTTGACGGCGGTTTGGGAAACGATCTGCTCTTCGGGCAAGAAGGAGAGGATGCCTTTTTCTTTGCAGCCAATAGCGGTCGAGATCAAATTCTGGATTTTGAGATAGGCACAGAGAAAATTATCATCGCTCCGAGTCTTGGATTCACCTCATCCCTTCAAGTCTTCAACACCTTCAGCCGTCCTTTTACCAATGTGACGCAATTTACCCTCAGTTCGGGCAACACGATCGATGTTTTCCATGCCGACAACTTGAATCTTTCTCAGACTCCCCTAACTGCTGCCAATTTTGTCATCGGCAATGCCTCACCTCCGATTAATGATGATTCTTCTAATATTACCCTAGCTTTAGCTCAGACAATTGTTAGCGAAGACGGCACAAATAACCTTATTTACACCTTCACTCGTGAGGGAAATTTAACCAATGCTTTAACAGTTAACTATACAATTAGTGGCACAGCAACTAACGGCACAGATTACACTAATATCGGTACAAGTGTTGATTTTGCGGCTAATTCTGCGACAACTACAGTAATAATAGATCCCACAGTTGATACAATCTTTGAAAGCGATGAAACTGTAGCGTTAACCTTGGCTTCAGGGACAGGTTATACCCTAGGAACAACTACAGCAGTTACAGGAACAATTATTAATGATAAGTTAACCCTAGATATCGATGGTAATGGTCAACTAGAACCATCAGACTACACTTTAATCAATTTATATGCTAGTTTTGGTAATGATCCTAACTTGTTTGATGTCTTTTTAGGCAATAATGCTGATGTTTTGTTAGGACAAGGAGCAACTCGAACCACAGGAGATTTATTAACGGATTATCTAACTGCTGCTGAAAATACCTTCTTTGATCTTGATGGCAATGGGACAGTGGAAAGCTCTGATTATACTTTATTAGACCTTTATAGTAGTTTTGGGGCAGATCCCCAACTCTTGGACATCTTCTTAAAACAAAATAGGGATGTCTTGTTAGGACAAGATGCGACTCGAACCACTGGTATTGAGCTTGTCAATTATTTAGCTCCATACTCAATTTAGATGAGTTTTCATTTATGGGTACAATTACAAGATTGAGGGACGAAACTCAAACGAACAAAAACGATTTCTTCCCCTTTAATCTAACCAATATGCAGTTTAAATGCACAATAGCTTATTTTATTTTTGAACTTGACAAACAGTACAAATAACTCTAAGATCACATTCTAACCCATAACCTTTAATGATAAGTTTATGGTTTTGTGTTAATAGTTATAGGGTTGAATTGTTTATTCATGTCATTAAATACTAAAGAGGGATTATTAAGCGATGACCATTGAACCTATTATTAAAACTCCCATTAGTGATCTTATTGTTTCAGAAAATGCAGCCAATACAATTCTAAATTTACTGGATAATTTTGATGATCCATCCACTACAGGTGAAGTAGTAATATTTGAATTGTATGATACATCTATTGCTGGAGGAATTATTAATGTTTTATTATTTGATCAACAAGAAATAGGCGCACCTTTAACTGTTGATAATTTCCTTAATTATGTTAATGATGGTGACTATTCTAACACAATTATTCATCGTTCAGTTCCTAATTTTATTATTCAAGGAGGAGGATTTACCGTTAATGATTTATCATTAGGAGTGGTTCCCAGTGATCCGGCAGTTCAAAATGAATTTAGTGCTGATCGCTCTAATTTGCGCGGAACTATTGCCATGGCAAAACTGGGAAATGATCCCAACAGTGCCACTAATCAATGGTTTTTTAATTTGGCTGATAATTCGGAGAATTTAGATAATCAAAATGGCGGATTTACGGTTTTTGGTCAAGTCTTATCAGAAGATGATTTAGCAGTTATTGATGGTATAGCTAATATCACAACTTACCCAGCCACTAATATCCATCCGGCTTTCACTGATTTACCTCTATCAATAGATCCTAACAATCTTGTTATCGATAGTGATGATGATTTTGTTCGTTTTCAAAGTATTACTGTTTCTAGCTTAAATGAATTAACCTTCTCAGTTGTAAGTAATTCTGATCCTGACTTAGTTAATGCAAGTATTAATAATAATCAGCTTATTCTAGACTACTTCGATAATACAATAGGAACAGCAGATATTACTATTAGAGGAACAAGTTTATTGGGTGAAACAGTAGAGGACACCTTTACAATCAGTGTTGAATCTAGTAATCAATCTCCTACTAATCTCAGTCTAAGTAACAGTAGTATTAACGAAAATCAACCTATCGCCACAGTTATTGGTGATTTAAGTACCACAGATACAGACATAGGAAATACCTTTACTTATAGCTTAGTCACTGGTACAGGTTCAACAGATAATAATCTATTTACTATCAGTAATAACCAACTGAAAACTAACGAAGTATTCGACTTTGAAACTAATGATAGTTATAGTATTCGAGTGCGTACTACTGATCAAGGGGGATTATTCTATGAGAAAGAATTAATCATTAATGTTACTGACGTTAACGATAATGTTATCCCTAATATTACCCTAGCTTTAGCTCAGACAACTGTTACCGAAGACGACACAAATAACCTTATTTACACCTTCACTCGTGGGGGAAATTTAACCAATGCTTTAACAGTTAACTATACAATCAGTGGTACAGCAACTAATGGCACAGATTACACAAATATCGGTACAAGTGTTGATTTTGCGGCTAATTCTGCGA
>NZ_JAYGHQ010000008.1:21127-235477 GCF_034931425.1 Crocosphaera sp. XPORK-15E | reverse complement strand
TAAGGGTTCATAACTGGAATAGACTTTAGCGGTTAATGTTCCACCTGTACCAATAGGACGATCTGTGTCAATACAATACCCATCATAATTGCCAGTTAGTGAGGTAGTTCCGGTGATTTGGATGTCAAAATAGCTAGGTTCGCCACCACCAGTTGTTGTAGTCGTACCTGTATTGGGATTATCGTCGCCGGGGGTGACAAAGTTAAATGTAACTGTATCGGGTAAGGCAACACTCAGATTTTCGATTAGATCAGCCATATTTTTATTCCTCAATCAAACGTACTATCACTAACTGGGGAGGTCACTACCGTGTTTCCTCTTATTTCAATTTAAAAGAGTGATGTATAACTTCACGTATATTTTGTTAGACTTTGATGTATGACTTAATTGAATTGGTGAAGTTATACGTTTTTTGAGGAGATCGGCGATCGCAGAGAATATTGATCCTCAAGATGGTAAAAATTAAGGTATCGATTAACTATAATGAAAAATTGGGACACCGTAAGCCAAAGCGAAAGGATTAATTAACCGTGACTGACACCAATTTAGATTTTTTAGCTCAAAGCGATCCAACCCTTGCCAGTATTATTCAAGGGGAACTACAACGCCAACGGGAGCATCTAGAATTAATCGCTAGTGAAAATTTTGCCTCTCCAGCGGTATTAGCTGCCCAAGGCTCGGTGTTAACCAATAAATATGCGGAAGGATTGCCCAAAAAACGTTATTATGGCGGTTGTGAATGGGTAGATCGGGCGGAACAATTGGCCATCGATCGCGTTAAAGAACTATTTGGGGCAGCCCATGCCAATGTACAACCCCACTCAGGGGCCCAAGCCAATTTTGCTGTATTCTTAGCTCTCCTCAACCCTGGTGATACCATCATGGGGATGGACTTATCCCATGGAGGACATTTAACCCATGGCTCCCCTGTTAATGTTTCGGGAAAATGGTTTAAAGTGTCTCATTATGGGGTTAATCCTGACACCGAACGCCTCGACTATGATCAAATCTTGGAATTGGCCCGTAAGGAAAAGCCCAAACTCCTCATTTGTGGGTATTCTGCCTATCCCAGAATTATTGACTTTGAAAAATTCAGAGCGATCGCCGATGAAGTGGGAGCCTATTTAATAGCGGATATTGCCCATATTGCGGGCTTAGTTGCCACTGGTCATCATTCTAACCCCTTACCCTACTGTGATGTGGTAACAACCACCACCCATAAAACCCTACGGGGCCCAAGAGGAGGTTTAATTATGACCAATAACCCCGAATTAGGCAAACAGTTCGATAAAGCCGTATTTCCGGGAACCCAAGGCGGCCCCTTAGAACACGTCATTGCGGCTAAAGCAGCAGCCTTTGGAGAAGCCCTCAAACCAGAATTTAAGACCTATTCAGGGCAAGTGATCGCCAATGCTCAAGCCTTAGCTAATCAATTGATGCAACGGGGCTTTAAACTGGTTTCTGGTGGCACTGATAACCATTTAATGTTAGTGGATCTTCGTTCCATCGGTATGACAGGGAAAGAAGCAAATAACTTAGTCAGTACGATTAATATTACCGCTAACAAAAATACAGTTCCTTTTGATCCAGAGTCTCCCTTTGTGACCAGTGGTTTGCGTCTGGGTTCCCCTGCTATGACCACCAGAGGGCTAGGAACGGAAGAATTTGTTGAAATTGGCAACATTATCGCTGATTGTCTCTTAAATCCCAAGGATGAAGGGGTTAAACAAGATTGTTTGAGTCGGGTTAAGGCTTTATGCGATCGCTTTCCTTTGTATCCCCATCTCAATATTCCGGTTCCTGTCCTTGCTTAATCAGAAAGCAGAGAATGGTCGTTTACCAATGGACAATTATCAATTATCAATTGTCCATTGTCCATTGTCCATTGTTGAAAGGTCTAGCCAAAATAGAGTAACGTAGTTTGTAAATCTTGTTAAACTCGACCCAAGGGACAGACTAGGCCCATGTCAATGCCAGGAGAACTATACCATCTCGCCGCTTTCTTCATCGCCCTTGCCGTGGTTTGGTGGAGTACCCCCATTATTAATCGGTTTGGGCGAAAACAGGGGCTAGTTGATAATCCGAAAAATGACGAAAATAACCGCAAAATGCACCAACGCCCCATGGTTCGGTTAGGGGGTGTTTCCATCTTTGCTGGAACTATCACCGCCCTGTTATTGGTGTGGGTTTTTGGCGGGTTTGGCTGGCTTCCCCCCAATAAGGAATGGGAAATTTGGGGCGTAACCCTAGGGGGTGTGGCCTTCTTTCTCATTGGGTTAGCAGACGATCTCTATAATTTAAGCCCCATGCGTCGCCTCATTTTACAAACTGTTGTGGCCAGTTGTGCTTGGGGTGTAGGTGTTCGCATTGATTTCCTCTCAGTCCCCTTTGCGGATTTGATACAATTGGGTTGGTTTAGTTTGCCGATCACTGTTATTTGGCTGGTGGGCATGGCTAATGCTATAAATTGGATTGATGGGTTAGATGGCCTGGCCGCAGGGGGTTGTGGTATCTCTGCTGTGGTGATGATGGTTTTAACCTTATTTATGGGACAAACCGCCGCCGCTTTAATTGCGGCAGCTTTAGCGGGGGCAGCTTTGGGCTTTCTTCGCTATAATTTTAACCCCGCCCAGATTTTTATGGGAGATGGGGGGGCCTATTTTATGGGGTTTACTTTGGCTGGAGTTGGGGCCGTTGGTTTGGTTAAAGTTGCAGCCGTGGCCACGGTTGCAGTAACTGCCGTTTTGTTGCCCTTTGTGGTGTTGGCTGTTCCCATTGTGGATATGTCAGCGGTGATTATTTCCCGTCTTAGTCAAGGAAAATCCCCTTTTAGTGCGGATAAACGTCATTTACATCACCGTCTCATTCAAGCTGGAATTTCCCATCGTCTGACGGTATTATTTATCTATGCTCTGACTTTGTGGGTTGGTAGTATTGCCCTTGGTTTATCCAATATTCCTAGTGGTTGGGGATTTGCGATCGGTGCAACAATATTATTAGGCTCTGTGGGTTGGCAAGCTTGGCGCAAAAGTCGTAAGATTCGCAATTAAGGGAACTTTTGCTATTGGATTTTATCAGAAATTTGGGTTTAAAACCCCGTCCTTGGAAGAAGTTGACACTCTCACCGCTAACCGCTTGGGCGGTGTAGCGGGAGTCCTCTCGCGGAAGGAAGATAGATATCTTCTGTCACTCTGGGGTTAAACCCTGATTTATCGTTGGCTGAAATGGCTTGCCTTGGTTAAAATCTCCTAAAGTGACAGAAGATAGATATAGCGTTTCTCAGATTCATGAGGTAGATTAACAGTCTACACGAGGATTTAGTAGTTGCCCCTGATAACTTCTTGAGTAGCGTCACCTAAAGTAGCTCCAGCACCAACTCCAGCTATCGCTCCTACCGGGCCAGCTACGAAAAAGCCAACAACACCACCGACAACACCACCAATCAATTTTCCTAGAAACCCTCCACCAACGATTTCTTCCATTTCTTGCTCTGACAAATTAGTTAAAAGGTAGTTTTCTTCCATTTCTGAAAGATTGATGTCGGAAATTCTAATATTAGCCATGAAAAATAATCTCCAAGTAAATTTTTGGTGATTGTATCATTTGGTGTTAGGTTTTGGGTTTAAAAGTTAATAAATATTTATATCCATTAACTTTTCTTTGTTTTTGTTACTATATTGTATGATGGGGTTTATTGTGACAATTTTCTTGATTAATAAGTCAATCTGTTAACATCTAATTTAACATTAGGAAAAGCAAGACAGGAAACTAAACCAGTGTTTAATTCAAGTTTATTTTGATAGTCTTCCCCTTGAGGATATCGGAAGATAATTAAACGATGATTTTCAAGATCAATTATCCAATATTCTTGAATATTTGACCTAGCATAAATTTCTTTTTTCTCGTTTAAATCATAACTTAAAGTTGAATAAGAAATTTCAATTAACAGATAAATATCTTCTGGGTTAGGGTGTTTTGTATCGTATAAAGTATCAGGAAGTTTAGCTAAAACTAAATCTGGTTGTGGTTCAGAATTAGAAAGACTGACGGGATGAGCAGAGCGAACATCTGCTAAACTATTAAATAAAGTGAGAAAATATTTATAAAGTTTGTTGTTAAAGTTAGCATGATTTGGCGTTTCTGGACTCACCTCAATTAATTTTCCTTCAATTAACTCTATCCGGCGACCGCCAAAGATTCCTGTTTCTACAATTTTCTGATAATCTTTAACCGAAAGTTTAGCAGTTTCAATCATAATTCAAGTTAATTTATTTAAGTAAGGTGGGCATTGCCCACCCTACTACAACCTGAAAAAATTAACGTTTTGCTAACTTTTTCGCTGACATTTTGCGAAGACGAATAGACTGGGGTGTGACTTCCACTAATTCATCAGCCCCAATATATTCTAAAGCCCGTTCCAAACTCATATCTTCGGGGGCCTGTAATTGAACTAATTCCTCCCCACCAGAAGCACGATGGTTTGTTAACTGCTTGGTCTTGCAGACATTTAATTCTATGTCTTGACCTCGGTTATGTTCCCCAATAATCATTCCACGATACACTTTTGTACCCGGAGTAATAAAGAAAACGCCCCGATCTTCTGCGTTTTTCATCGCATAGAAGGTAGAAGTTCCTTCCTCAAAAGCAATCATCACCCCATTGAAACGGGTTTCCATCTCACCGGAAAGGGGACGATATTCCAAGAAACTATGGTTCATAATACCTTCACCCCGTGACAGACGAATAAAGTCGCCACGGAACCCTAATAAACCCCTTGCAGGTACGACAAACTCTAACTGGGTACGTCCATTAACCCCGGTTTGCATATCCTTCATTTCCCCTTTCCGTTGTCCTAAACGTTCCATACAAGAACCGACGGCTTCTTCGGGGACATCTAAGACTAAATATTCAAAGGGTTCATAAGGTTGTCCTTTGACTTCCCGATAAATAACTTGGGGTTGGGCCACTTGAAACTCATACCCTTCTCGACGCATGGTTTCAATTAAAATCCCTAAATGGAGTTCACCCCGTCCCGAAACTAAGAATTTATCAGGGGAGTCTGTTTCTTCAACCCGCAGTGCGACGTTAGTTTCTAATTCTCGGATCAGGCGATCGCGTATTTGTCGGGAGGTGACTAATTTTCCTTCTTGGCCCGCAAAGGGGGAGTCATTAACAGAAAACGTCATCTGTAAGGTTGGTTCATCAACCTTAATTAAAGGTAAAGCTAGGGGTTCATTGGGACAGGTTAAGGTTTCCCCAATATTCGCATCTGCAAACCCGGCTACTGCAACAAGATTACCTGCACTAGATTCTTCTAATTCTACCCGTTGCAGTCCTTCAAAACCTAGTAATTTAGTGATTTTGCCTTTGACCATGCTACCGTCTTCTTTCATTAAGGCAGCTTGTTGTCCAGATTTGATCACTCCATTGTGGATACGACCAATAATAATACGCCCTAAATATTCTGAATAGTCTAAGGTCGTAACTTGGAGTTGTAGGGGTTTGGTGGGGTCGCCGGCCGGTGGCGGAACATGGTGTAAAATCGCTTCAAATAGAGGCTTCATGTCTTCGGGTTCATCTTCTAGGTTGTCTTTGGCATAACCTGAGATACCGGAAGCAAATAAAGTAGTAAAATCACATTGATCGTCATCAGCCCCTAATTCGACGAACAGATCAAAAACTTTATCAACTGCAATATGGGGGTCTACATTGGGACGGTCAATTTTATTAACAACGACAATGGGACGTAAACCTTTTTCTAAAGCTTTTTTGAGAACAAAACGGGTTTGGGGCATGGGGCCTTCATTGGCATCTACAATTAAGATACAGCCATCAACCATGCCTAATACTCGTTCGACTTCTCCCCCAAAGTCCGCGTGTCCTGGGGTGTCTACGATGTTAATTAGAGTATCTTTATAGTGAACGGCGGTATTTTTGGAGAGGATAGTAATACCCCGTTCTCGTTCGAGGGTATTGGAGTCCATCACGCAGACGGGAACATCTTCCCCTTCGCGGAAGATACCGGACTGTTTGAGGAGGGCATCAACCAGGGTCGTTTTACCGTGATCGACGTGGGCGATAATGGCGACGTTGCGAATGGGGAGAGACATAAGATGCGATGGTTGAGAGGGGTATAGTTACATTACTATAGATTTCTTCACAATTCTAGCTTAGATTAAGCAAGAATTGATAAAAAGTTTATAAAATACTTATCTTAAATAAATTATGACTAAAACGATATTGTTATATGGTTTGCTGTGTGATTTTCGTTATTTCAGTGGGAATAATCATAGTAAGTATTTAGTAAATCCTGTCAAACCCTATGAATATTGCTACTCAGACTGATACCAATTTGATCACTTTTTTTCTCAACGCTCGTCTAGAGTGTTTTGCTCTAAATGTCTCTGAAGTCTCTCTGAAAGGAACTTATCTGGTGATAATGATAGAGGCTGCTGACATTCCCGATCAAGAAAAATCAATAAAACTCATCCAAGAAAATTTAATTAAACTCAACCTTGAATCCGTAGCAAAGATCAAAGTTTATGGTAAAAAAGAAGGAAATACTTTACCTGACTGGGATCAAGAATTTCTTTTAGAATTATTAGCAATACAGCCAATTACTTCCCAAAACGTTATTCACACCTCCTCCTCGAAAGAACACAACACCCGTCATGTCCCACCAAAAAAGATGGAGCCTTTGAAGGGTGAGGCTTCCCAATCGTCTTGGTGGGATTCTATCACTCAAACAGCAACTTGTGCAGGTGAGGCTATTGGTGGTGCAATGACACAAGCAGGAGGAGTCGTGGCTGATAGTACCATAGGTGTTGGAGGGGCAGTTGCTGGTGCTACAGTAAATGCGGGAGCAGCAATTGGTAATGCAGCTTTATCGATACCAGATGGTGTTGGATACTTATACGATTTAGTCAGTAATAACCCTCAACTCAAGGAATTAACAAAAGCATTTCAAATTGATTGGTTAGTTGCGGTTATTGAAAAGGTTGATGTTGTTAAAGCAGAGACAGAAGTTAAACAATTACAACAAAAATATCCTCATGAAAAGCCATCTGAAATTGCTCATCATATTATTGTAGATAAAGCGATATATTCGGGTGGAACAGGATTAGCCAGTAGTCTAATTCCTGGTGTGGCTGCTGCCATGTTTGCTGTAGATTTAGCAGCAACGACTTTGTTACAAGCAGAAATGGTTTGTCAGATAGCTTGTTCTTATGGTTTAGACTTAAAAGATAATGCAAGAAAAGGGGAAATTTTAACAATTTTTGGCTTAGCTTTAGGAGGCAGTCAAGCGGCTAAATTAGGGGGGAAATATGCTGTCAAAGCAGGATTGGGATTTTTACGAAATATTCCTGCTGCGGGTGCTGTAATTGGAGCAAGTACCAATGCTCTTATCATCTACGCTTTAGGACATAGTGCTTGTCAATTCTATGAAGCAAAATTTAATCCTTTAGAAATGGAAGCTACTCTTGAAAAAATTCAATTGGAAGGAAAAGAATACCTTCAAGAAGCCATTGCTCAAGAAGTTATTATTGATCAGGTTTTAGTTCATTTATTTTTAGCAGGAAATCCTAATAAAACACGAGAAATGATTCTCCCAGAATTACAAACATTAAATCTTAGTCCTGCTTCGTTAGAAACAATCACCAAAAATTCAAACAATCCCCCTTCTTTGGACAATTTACTATCACAATTAAATCAAGATTTTGCTATTGCTTTACTTGCTCAATGTGAAAAAGTAGCTAAATTGGACGGAGTGATCACTCTAGAGGAGTTAGCAATTATGAAGACAATAGCTAACCATTTCAATCTACAACTCACTTTATAAAGCATCATTTCCGATCACAAATTAATGACACAGGGGAGGGCGGGTTTATTTAACTTATTTGTGAGAATCATAACTGATGTAAAAAAACCGCCCCTACTAATTTCGGATAATTTATTTTATGCTAATTCTTGTGACTTATCTAATCACTCTATGTCAGGATTCTATCACATACCTCAATGGGTTAACTTCCTTTACTCAATACGAGTTTCATCCTAATTTCTAACCAGTTTCTCTACGTCTTAAGATTAATTTAATGAAACTAAATCTTAAATATGTTGTCCATTTATTGATTTTTGTGTCATTATTTAAAGTAACCATTTTGACCTCCACGGGATTAGCCCGTGGAGTTTTTGTTTATAGACTTAACTCTATCTATATTACTGATTAATCCTCAAAATCTGGCAAAAATACCACTTTACCTTAATGTAAAGATGTTCTCTACAATTTCTCTACGGCCCGCGAATGCCCCAAGATCGTTAAGATATATATAGTTAACCTTATCAACCCAACTTATGAGTGAACAACCATTACGCATTTGCATTGTCGGGGGAGGGTTTGGGGGACTCTATACCGCTTTACGTCTCAGTCAGTTACCTTGGGAGGATGATCGTACCCCAGAAATTATCCTCATTGATAAAAGCGATCGCTTTTTGTTTACTCCCCTATTGTATGAATTAATTACTGAGGAGATGCAAACTTGGGAAATATCCCCCCCTTATGAGGAACTTTTAAGCAATACAGGGATTCGTTTTCATCAGGGATGTGTTACGGGTATTGATATTGACAATCAACAGATACAATTAGAGAATCATCATAGCTTACATTATGATAAGTTAGTGTTAGCAATGGGAGGAAAAACACCCTTAGATAATTTTAGTGGTGTCAAAGATTATGCTATTCCTTTTCGTACTTTAGCTGATGCTTATCGTATCAAAGAAAGATTGCGTTTATTAGAAGCATCTCAAGCAGAAAAAATTAGAATTGCCATTGTTGGTGGTGGTTACAGTGGGGTAGAATTAGCCTGTAAATTGGCAGATACTCTGGGAGAAATTGGAAGAATAAGGTTAATTGAACGAGGGGACAAAATTCTAAGAAACTCTCCTGAGTTTAACCAAAATGCTGCCCAAACTGCCTTAGAAGCAAGACGAGTTTATATAGACTTAGAAACTGAAGTAACTCAAGTCGCTTCTGATAGCATTTCTTTAGCTTATAAAGGTCAAATTGATGTCATTCCTGTTGACTTGGTATTATGGACGGTGGGAAACCAAGCATTAGATTTGATTAAAGGTTTACCCCTCCAACAAAATCCACAAGGGTTATTGAAAATTACGCCAGAATTGCAGATAATTGATCATCCTAATATTTATGCGTTGGGTGACATTGCTGACTGTTACGATCAATTAGGAACCCGAATTCCTGCAACTGCACAAACCGCATTTCAACAGTCTGATTATTGTGCTTGGAATCTGTGGGCATCAATTACTAATCGTCCCCTCTTACCTTTCCGTTATCAACCATTAGGAGAAATGATGGCATTAGGAATTGATAATGCGACATTATCAGGGTTAGGATTAAAATTAGATGGCCCCCTAGCTTATATTGCTAGAAGGTTGATTTATTTGTATCGTTTACCTACCTTAAAACATCAATTAAATGTAGGAATTAATTGGATTACACAACCGTTAATTGAATGGTTATCAAACTAATTTTGTGCAGATGTTGTAAGTAAATGAGCATAATTAAACAAACAAAACTTGTAGGGTGGGCATTGCCCACATTACGTTTAATTATAACCATCTACTTATTCAATGTCTATGCAAAAATCATCAGTTAGAAATTGTAAGATTATGCAACAACCTAAAGTGATTTTTCTTGATGCTGTTGGTACATTATTTGGGGTTAAGGGAAGCGTTGGAGAAGTATATAGTTATCTTGCTTCTACAGTCGGGGTAAAATGTTCATCTGATTTGTTAGAAACAGCTTTTTATAAGCGTTTTAAACTGTCTCCACCCTTAGCATTTCCTGGTATTGATATCATGGAGATTTCTGAATTAGAATATCAATGGTGGTATCAGGTTGCTTATGATACTTTTACGGAAGTAGATGTTATTGATCAATTTGCTGATTTTGATAGCTTTTTTCAGCAAATTTATGATTATTTTGTAACTCCTCATCCTTGGTTTTTGTATACGGATGTGTTTCCTGCTTTGAAATATTGGCAACAAAAAGGCATTGAGTTAGCAATTATTTCTAATTTTGATACTAGAATTTATGAGGTACTTGATCTATTTTGTTTGAGTGAATTTTTTACTACTATTACTATTTCTTCCACAACTGGAACCGCAAAACCTCATCCTAACATCTTTCTTAAAGCTTTAGAAAAACATCAATGTGAACCCCAAGAAGCTTGGCATATTGGTGATAGTAAAAAGGAAGATTATGACGGAGCCAAAGCTGTAGGAATGCAAGCGTTTTTGTTAGAAAGAAATGATGATAAAATAGAATCAGAATCTATAATTAATTCTATGGCAATGCTGATTTAAGTAAGGACAATTCATGAATTGTCCCTACAATAATATAAAATTAGATGATGATAATAGAAACATGAAAAAGCTTTTAGTAACGGGTGCAAGTGGATTTTTAGGCTACAATCTTTGTCAATATGCTCAACAAAATTGGCAAGTTTATGGTACTTATTATTTTCATCAAATTAATATTAATAATGTAAAATTTGTCAAGGTTGACGTTACAAATATTATTGATTTACAAGAGATATTTAATCAAATAAAACCTGATGCAGTGATTCATTTAGCAGCAGCATCAAAACCAAATTATTGTCAAAATAATCCTGAAGACTCTTATAAAATTAATGTTACTGCTTCTTTAAATATTGCTCAATTATGCGCTGATCTCAATATTCCTTGTGTTTTCACTTCAACAGATTTAGTTTTTGATGGTTTAAATTCACCTTATAAAGAAACTGATCCAGTTTCACCTATTAGTTATTACGGGGAACAAAAAGTTAAAGCAGAACAAGGAATGTTGGCAATTTATCCTAAAACTGTGATCTGTAGAATGCCATTAATGTTTGGTATTCCTTCCCCCTATGCAGAGAGTTTTATTCAATTCTTTTTGAAGACATTTAGGGAAGGGAAAGAATTAAGTTTATTTACTGATGAATATAGAACCCCCGTGAGTGCTTTAACTGCAGCAAAAGGGCTATTATTGGCCTTAGAAAACTTAGAAGGCGATCTCTTACATTTAGGAGGAAAAGAAAGGGTTTCTCGTTATGATTTTGGGTGTTTAATGGCAGAAATTTTTGATTTTTCTCCAGAATTAATAACCCCTTGTCAACAAAAAGATGTAACCATGTCTGCCCCGCGATCGCCTGATACAGCTTTAGATAGTTCCAAAGCTTTTAAGTTAGGTTATAACCCCTTATCTTTAAGAGAAGAATTGGAATCTTTAGCAAGCTTAATCTAATTTTGCCTTTTGTGTTACCAAACATTAGAAAAGCTTTAAACCTTGACCTTCTAAATACATTTCCTGCCAAGATGGTTGACGATAATCACTATTTTCTGCTTGATCAACATAACCAACCACATTGGGCAATTCTCTCATATTAATTTCTTGGTTGACAAATTGCAATAATTTTTGTTGAAGATCTCCAGGATAATCTCGAATAATGGGATGTTGAACGACCAAAGAATGATATTTTCCTTCTTCGGGATCAGTTACCACATCTAGACTTAACAAAGCTAAGGGACGGACAAAAATTCCAGTAGCAGCAATTCTAAAACTATCATCAACTTTGTGTTGTTTAAGAACTACCACAAAATGCCCACCCTCTGGAATATCATAAGGGATCTCATTGCGATCGAGGACGGGTTCAACTTCAAGATTATAACCCAAGGTTAACCCTTCTTCTAGGGTCATATTTTCATATTTTTGGTCAGGATGAGGAACATAAATGGTAAACTGATGGAGGTCTAACCAAGGATTATTGATCGCCTCATCAGTTTCCGCTTTCCAAGCGTTATAACGTTGTTTCATCCCTTGACCAATGTAACTTTCTTGGTTACAGATATTAATTAACGCAAGATTAAGAACACATTGATCAAATTTGTTGGTAGCGAGAATTTCTGAGGGAAGAAGTTCCATAAAAGTTTACCCTAAGTCAAATACCTTAATCTGTTGTGCTATGTAATTATAATGCTATCATTATCATCAGTTTTCTATTTGTTTTCTCTGAACATATAATCTTAATTTTCTCAATCATAAATGTAGGTTGGGTTGAGGGACGAAACCCAACCTACATTTATTCCCCCAAGATAGCGCGGGAAGGCCCGCGCTATCCACTTCAGGTATAATAAAGAGGTTTTATGTTTAATCATCATGCTTTATCTTGACTCTGCTATTCTGACAGAAGCGCAAATTGCCCTCAAATTTGGCTGGATAAAAGGAATTACTACCAATCCTACCCTATTAGGAAAAAGTGAATTATCTCCAGAAGATACCTTAACACAATTAGCAGCTATTAGTCCTGGAGAATTGTATTATCAACTAACAGCAACAGATTTTGAAACGATGGTTAGTGAGGGACGCAAAGCTTATCAAATTATTGGAGAAAAAACAGTCTTAAAAATTCCTGCCACAGCCGTCGGTTTTCAAGTTACGGCAACCCTTTCATCAGAAATTACTTGCGCTGTGACAGCAATTTATAGCGGCGCACAAACCGTAATTGCAAAAGAAGCAGGGGCCAAATATGCCATTGCTTATGTTAACCGCGCAACCAGATTATTAGGGGATGGGTTAGCATTAGTTAAAGAGATGGCGCAACTACTTGAAGGGAGTCAAACTGAAATTTTAGCCGCTAGTTTAAAATCCCCTAGAGAAGCAGCCGATGCTTTACAAGCAGGGGCCGATCATTTAACCTTACCCTTAGAAATTTTACAAGCCATGACTACCCATGAATTATCAGAGCAAACAGTTACAGAATTTAATGAAAAAGGAAAAGGTATTACTTTAAACTAACGCATTCTAATGTAATTTTTCTGATTAAAATGAAGACTGAAAAACTAATTATTCTCATAATTATCACTCTATTTACTACAGTTTTTTTTAGTTCTCTTTGTCTGTTAATAGCAGGAACTCAAGCCGCCATTATAGGAGGTTTACTGATTCCTTGTTTGGTCTTTTCTTATTGTTTTCCTCGTTGGAGTATTTTAGCTTTTTTAATTTATTTACCCTTAGGGGGAACTATTACTTATGCGATCGCCGGAGTTTTTCAACCTGTTGGCGGTGAAGTTACTTATACCAGTTCCTATCCTTTATTTCATTTAGCTAAAGATGCTTTCTATTTTCCCGCTTTTTTTGCCCTAGTTATTGGTCATAAAGTTTGGCCTACGCTTCAACCTAAAATCAAACCTTTATTGATAGTATTATGTGTTTTTATTTTACTTTGTTTATTGACTTTTTCCTTAGTTAATTTCCCGCAACAACTGGCAGGAAATAGTGAGGAACCTTTATTAATGGGCATCGTTGGTTTAAAAGTTTGGTTAGGATATATTCCCTTAATTCTCTGTGGTTATTATTGGATTAATACGCAAAAAAATTTGATTATATTAAATCGTATTTTGATGATTTTAATTTTAATTGCGTGTATTTTGTGCATCACTCAATATTTATTTTTAATCAATGAAATTTGTGCAGGAAGTATCACTTTACCTGAACCAGCGAATACAAAAGCAAGTCTACAAGCTCAATGTTTTGTCGGTGGTTCTTTATTATATAATCCCCCTCAAGATTTAATTCGACTTCCAGGAACCTTTGTTTCTCCTTGGCAGTGGTCTTGGTTCCTAGTTGCTGGTAGTTTTATTACCTATGGGGTAATGGTTAGTGAACCATCTCGTCTCTGGCAAAGGATAAGTTTTGGCTCAATAATTACTGTTTTAATTTCCGCCTTAATTTCGGGACAAAGAACGGCTTTGTTATTAGTTCCATTGATTTATTTAATCTTACTTTTAGCTACAGAAAGCAGAAAAAAAACGCTACTTATTAAGTTTGTAATTATCTTAGGTTTAACAATAATAATTAGTTTTCAAGTTGGGTTTATTGGTAACATAATTGGGGATTTTATTGGTCGTTGGCAATATTCTCCCCCTCAAAAATTTATGGCTGATCAATTTCAATGGTTAGCCCATGATCGCCTAAAATGGTTAGGCCATGGGTTAGGGACAACCGCTAGTGCGGCCCGTCGTGTGGGAACCATTCAACTGATTGAAATTTTCCCCGTCAAAGTTATTTATGAAATCGGGATCTTAGGATTTTTCGGGTTTTTGAGCGTGGTGACGACTTTAACTATTCTTACCTTTCAGTCCTATCGTTCTCTCAAAACTCCGGCTTTAAGCCGCCTTGGACTGTGTTTATGGCTGTTTATTCTCTTTATCAGTTATAATCCTCATTATTACCCCCTAGCCGTTGATCCCGTGGCTGTTTATTATTGGTTTGTCGCAGGAATGTTATTGAAATTACCAGAGTTGGAAGGGGAATAATCAAATAAAAAGACTGGGTAAGCTTCTCGGGCCTCCCAGTGCTGTCACGGAATTCAGTTCACCTCTTACTATAACAGTTACTTTTTAGGGGTTTTCGGGGATGGGATTTTAGGGAGCATTTTTGAGGGTCAAAAATGTCTGTAACCCAGATCAATGTTGAGGTTCAGTGTAGCCTATAATACAATTTATCTGAGTTGTCATTTTCCCTGGCTAAAACTCAGCTAGAAGGGGTGAAAAGCCTCATGATGACTAGAATTGAGGGTGAGTACCCTCAAGGCGATCGCCTGACCCCTAAATACCCTAACCCTAGGGGCAAAATATCAGTCCCCAATCCTAAAAATCTTGGATATTTAGCTGTAAACTGGGATCAATCAATCTTGAAGGATTGAGTACAATTCTAAAGTAATTTAACTAAAATTAAGATAAATAAATTTCTACCTTCAAAGTCCTTGCTCTTAAAACAAAAGAGAGGTATGATAAGAAATTGTGAGATTTTGCGCAAAGCCATGAACGCCGAACAAATTATCAACGAGATAGAAGCCGAACATCTCAAGAATGATTTGCCGACCATCCATGTCGGTGATACCATTCGCGTCGGTGTACGGATCAGGGAAGGGGGGAAAGAAAGAATCCAACCCTATGAAGGAACGGTGATTGCCATGCGGAATGGAGGAATTAACGAAACCATTACCGTGCGGAAGACCTTCCAAGGAGTAGGAGTCGAGAGAGTATTTCTCGTACATTCCCCACGCATTGCGAATATTCAAATAGTCCGTCGTGGTAAAGTCCGCCGCGCGAAACTGTATTATTTACGGGATCGCATCGGTAAAGCCACCCGAATTCGTCAGCGTTTTGATCGTCCTTTATAAAATACCCTGACAACAGCGCACACAAAGCGAACAAATTAGGATCAAACTGCGCTATGATAAAAAAGGTTTAGAGCATAGCCCTTGGTTATGGCTCAGGCAGTGCGCTCTTAGTTCAGTTGGTAGAACGCAGGTCTCCAAAACCTGATGTCGGGGGTTCAAGTCCTCCAGGGCGCGTAACCTTTGTTATTAGAGGCCAATCAGGCGCAGTCAGAAAAAACTCGTTGTTTTATGTTGGGGAGAGAATGACCGTGGTCAGAAAAGAAGGCACCAAAAGAGATAAAAGCGAGGTGAAATCAGCCGATAACCAATCAAAAGTCACCAAGCTAATTGGTGAAACTAAGGAGGAATTGGCTAAAGTTGTCTGGCCCTCTAGACAACAACTTTTAAGCGAATCAGCCGCCGTGATTCTCATGGTAAGCTTAGTCGCCACCGTTATTTATCTTGTGGATAACCTCTTTACTTGGGGATCTGGGAAGGTATTTTAATGAGTTTTGCTCACGATCGATCACCCGAACTCGAACAACAACAAAAAGAAGAACAGAAATCAGTCCCTCGCTGGTATGCTGTTCAGGTAGCCTCTGGTTGTGAAAAGCGGGTTAAAACCAACTTAGAACAACGAATTCATACCCTAGATGTGGCCAACCGTATCTTTCAGGTTCAAATTCCCAAAACCCCGACGATCAAAGTCCGTAAAGATGGTGCGCGTCAGCAAGGGGAAGAAAAAGTTTTCCCTGGTTACGTCTTGGTGAAGATGATCATGGACGATGAAGCCTGGCAAGTCGTAAAAAACACCCCCAATGTGATTAACTTTGTGGGTGCTGAACAAAAACGGCGATATGGTAGAGGCCGGGGTCATGTGAGGCCCGTTCCCCTGAGTCCCTCAGAAGTGGAACGGATCTTTAAACAGTCCGAGATTCAAGAACCAGTCGTGAAGATTGATCTGGAAATCGGCGACAAAATTCTGGTTCTGTCGGGCCCCTTCAAAGAATTTGAAGGAGAAGTGATAGAAGTCAGCCCAGAAAGAAGCAAATTGCGAGCTTTGCTCTCAATTTTTGGGCGAGACACCCCAGTTGAACTGGAATTTAATCAAATTGAGAAACAAAATTAATTAGCGATGGCCAAAAAAGTTGTTGCCTTGATTAAACTTGCCCTTCCCGCTGGAAAGGCAAATCCCGCCCCCCCCGTTGGGCCCGCCTTGGGTCAACATGGGGTCAATATCATGGCGTTTTGCAAAGAATATAACGGCAAAACCGCCGATCAAGTCGGAATGATCATTCCTGTTGAGATTTCGGTCTATGAAGACCGTAGTTTCACCTTTGTCTTAAAAACGCCTCCCGCTTCCGTTTTACTTCGGAAAGCTGCTGGGGTGGAAAGAGGCTCTAACGAGCCGAATAAAACAAAAGTGGGCAGCATTACCCGCGATCAACTCAAGGAAATTGCCCAAACCAAAATGCCCGATCTCAATGCCAACGACATTGACGCGGCGATGAACATTGTGGAAGGGACAGCCCGTAACATGGGCATCACCATCAAAGACTAATTAAGACCTGAATCAGTAAATTATGGGGAGAAGCCTCGCTTCGTTAGCACCCTAGGAGAAAGAATGCCCAAAAAACTCTCAAAACGGATAACAGAAGCCTTATCCAAGATCGACCAAGACCAAATTTATGAGCCGTTAGAAGCCTTAAAACTCCTCAAAGAAACGGCCACAGCCAAGTTTGATGAATCAGCCGAAGCCCATATTCGCTTAGGAATTGACCCCAAATATACCGACCAACAACTGCGGACAACGGTTTCCTTACCCAAAGGAACCGGGCAAGAAGTGAGAGTCGCCGTTATTGCTAGAGGGGAAAAAGTGCAAGAAGCCAGCAATGCGGGGGCAGATGTAGTAGGATCAGAAGAACTGATCGACGAAATTTTACAGGGCATGATGGATTTTGAGGTCTTAATTGCCACCCCTGATATGATGCCGAAAGTCGCTAAATTAGGACGTTTATTAGGGCCACGGGGTTTGATGCCCTCTCCCAAAGGGGGAACCGTAACTACTGATCTCGGAAAGGCGATCGCCGAATTTAAGGCAGGAAAATTAGAATTTCGGGCTGATCGTACAGGGATTGTTCATGTTAGATTTGGAAAGGCATCATTTGCCCCTGAAGACTTGTTGGCTAATCTTAAAGCCTTACAAGAAACCATTGAGCGTAACCGTCCCCCTGGGGCAAAAGGTCGCTACTGGCGGAGCATTTTTGTGGCCGCTTCTATGGGGCCATCGATCCAGGTTGACATTAATGCCTTACGAGATCTAAAACTAGAAGAGGCATAAGGATAAAATAAGTAACTTAGGTAGGGGCGAAGGGCCCTTCGCCCCTACTGGTAACTGTAAAATAAACCCCTAAAACAACTAAAAACTGAACTTTGGTTATACCGAAGACAGCAGGAGCAAACAGCTTAATATCCTGCCGAGGTTGAAGCCTGAAGACAGAAAACACACCAGAAATAAAGGGAGATAAAAGCTCTTTTTTCTGGAATGTTATTCGACTTCGGCCCCGGCATAAAGCTAGGGGTTTATTTTTTGTCCATCGATAAACTTTCCCACAAACCAAGGAGGTGAGAGCAGAATGGGGAGAAACAGGGAAAATAAAGCAGCGGTGATCGCCGATCTCAAGGAACTCTTGAGTGACGCGCAACTGGCCTTTGTCATTGATTATCAAGGGCTATCCGTTGCGGAAATTACCGATCTGCGGAACCGCCTACGTCCCACCGGATCTGTGTGTAAGGTGACAAAAAACACCTTTATGCAGCAAGCGGTGGCAGAAAACGAGACTTGGCAACCCATGACCAACTTTTTGAAGGGGTCAGCGGCCTTTGTCTTAGTCAAAGATGACGTAGGAAGCGCAGTTAGGGCTTATCAAGCCTTCAAAAAAGACACCAAAAAAACCGAATTTCGCGGTGGTGTCATGCAAGGGCAAGCCCTAAACGAAGATCAGGTCAAAGCGATCGCTGACTTACCCTCGAAAGAGGAACTCATGGGGCAAGTGGCCGGCGCGATCAATTCGATCGCTACCAAACTGGCCGTTGGCATCAAAGAGGTTCCATCGTCTTTGGGACGGGGTATCAACGAAGTGCCAAGTTCTTTGGGTCGAGTCATCGGCGCAATGGCAGCCAAAGAAGAGGGAGATGCGGCTTAAGCATCACCCCTCAATCAATTGTGTTTGTTTCATTATCTAATTTGTTCATTTATTGTCAAGGAGTTAAACTATGTCTGCTGCAACTGATGAAATTCTCGAAAAGCTGAAATCTCTTTCTTTATTAGAAGCTTCTGAGTTAGTTAAGCAAATTGAAGAAGCCTTTGGAGTAAGTGCTGCTGCTCCTGCTGGTGGCATGATGATGATGGCTGGGGCTGCTGCTCCTGGTGCGGCCGCGGCTGAACCAGAAGAAGAGAAGACCGAATTTGATGTCATTCTTGAAGAAGTTCCTGCTGATAAGAAGATCGCCATTCTTAAGGTTGTTCGTACCATCACTGGTTTAGGACTGAAAGAGGCAAAAGATCTTGTTGAATCTGCTCCTAAACCTGTCAAGGAAGCCACTGGCAAAGATGATGCAGAAGCTGTCAAGAAGCAACTCGAAGAAGCGGGTGCTAAGGCTAGTGTGAAGTAAGTCTAAAGGACTTTAGTCAATCTTTAAAGCAGGTACTTTTACCTGCTTTTTTGTTTAAATTTAGTGGAAATAACCATGAACTTTATTCACTATTTACAGAAGAAGGAATAAGGAACAGGGTTTAACAGTGTTAAACCCCTACATAAGCTGTTAAGCTTCATGATGTCATCAAACTTTTTAACATGAAATAAGGTGGGCAATGCCCACCCGACAAAAAGTAGTTTATACTAGACTTAAGCGTTAACTAAACTACGAGTATGACGTTCTTTTAGATAAGACATAAATTCCCGTCCTTCCCGTAAACGACGCACTAACATTTGAGGATCAACTAACATTTCTTTGACAATAGGAACGATAGTCTGACGACGGAAATAGAAGCGACGATACATCTGTTCAACGGCATCTTCAATTTCCGATGCTGACAGATCAGGATATTGTAAAGTAGACAATTGAATTCCCGAACTAGCAACTAAATCTTTATTAGTAAACCAGCCATTTTCTTGCGCTTGTTGATACAATTCTGTGCCAGGATAAGGAGAAGCAATAGATACTTGAATGGTATGGGGACTTACTTCACAAGCAAAGCGAATGGTTTCTTCAATGGTTTCCCTTGTTTCATTAGGTAAACCAATAATAAAAGCACCATGTACCTTAATTCCTAACTTGGTGCAGTTTTCCATAAACTTGCGGGCAACTTCTAATTTAATGCCCTTTTTCACCCCATCCAGAACCTTTTGATTACCAGATTCAAACCCAACTAAAAGAAGTCTTAAGCCATTATCTCGGAGAGTTTTCAAGGTGTCATAATCTAGGTTAGCGCGGGCGTTACAACTCCAACTTAGATTTAACTTTTTGAGGTATTCACTAATGGCTATTACCCGCTTTTTGTCAATAGTAAAAGTATCATCATCAAAGAAATATTCTCTGACAGAATCACCCCAAATAGACTTAGCTAAAGCCATTTCTTGGCCTACAGCTTCAGGACTTTTAGCGCGGTATTGATGTCCCCCGATAGTTTGGGGCCATAGACAAAAAGTACACTTAGCAGGACAACCTCGACCAGTGTATAAAGAAACGTAAGGATGGAGCAAATAACCGATGAAATAATTACGGAAATTGAGGTGATCATTATACACAGGAAAAACACTGGGCATAGCATCCCAATCATGAATTAATTCCCGTTCTTCCGTATGTTTAATATTACCGAATTGATCCCGGTAACTGAGTCCTTTAATCTGATCGTAGGACTTACCTTCAGCTAATTCTTTACAAGTGTAATCAAATTCGTTGCGACAAACAAAATCTAAAATCGGGTTTTCTGCTAGGGTTTCAGTGGGCAAAACCGCCGCATGGGCCCCCAATAAACCCACTTGAATGTCAGGGTTTTGGGCTTTAATAGCTTCAGCACATTTGACATCGTTGGGCAAAGTAGGGGTACTGGTATACATAATAACCAGTTCATAGTCCTTAGAAACTTTCAGGACATCCTCTACGGTTTGATCATGGGCCGGTGCATCAATTAGCTTACTACCTGGTACTAAAGCTGCTGGTTGCGCTAACCAAGTGGGATACCAAAAAGAAGTAATTTCCCGTTTCGCTTGATATCTGGCCCCTGCACCTCCATCAAAACCATCAAAAGAAGGAGGACTCAAAAATAGGGTTTTTTTCATCGTGTTTTCACTCACTACCACGTTATGCAATGTTCTTTCTAGTGTAATCTAGCAATTTCTTGCTGTGTCTTAAGAAAAGAAAAACCCTTGTATTTTACTTCTGACTTCTAACTGGTTGGTGAGCGATCAGCTGAACCACTGACTTCTAAATTCTGACACACCCTCCCCGTTTCCCACCATTTTGCACTACAGTAGAACCTAAGATGAATGTTAGGGGCAAACGGCCGTTCGCCTCTACTTAAAGTTAAACCTAAAAGGCCTTATACCATAAGGATACAAATTAGCCCTCTAACCCAGTTGATAACCAATAGGAGATAAATTAGCTTATGCAAGAGCTTGCTTTACGCTCAGAGCTTGACTTTAAAAGCGACACCTACAAAGATGCTTACAGTCGCATTAATGCCATTGTCATTGAAGGTGAGCAAGAAGCTTATCAAAACTACATTGACATGGCCAAACTGTTGCCAGAAGATGGAGAGGAGTTAATTAGTCTCTCTAAGATGGAAAACCGTCATAAAAAAGGGTTTCAAGCTTGTGGTAAAAATTTAGATGTTACCCCTGATATGCCCTATGCTCAGGAATTTTTCTCTCGACTACACGACAACTTCCAAACTGCCAAAGCAGAGGGCCAAATTATCACCTGTTTACTCATTCAATCTCTGATTATCGAAGCTTTTGCGATCGCTGCTTATAATATTTATATTCCTGTGGCTGATCCCTTTGCTCGCAAAATCACTGAAGGGGTAGTTAAAGATGAATATACCCATCTTAACTTTGGGGAAGTTTGGTTAAAAGGGCATTTTGAAGCCTCGAAAGCCGAATTAGAACAAGCTAACAAAGATAACTTACCCATCGTTTGGCAAATGCTCAATGAAGTGGAAAATGATGCCGAAGTTTTAGGCATGGAAAAAGAAGCATTAGTAGAAGACTTTATGATCAGCTATGGAGAAGCCTTAAGTAATATTGGTTTCTCTACCCGCGAAATCATGAAAATGTCTTCCTATGGGTTACGTGCTGCTTAAATCAACAATTTTCGCTTAATTAAGGCATCTGTAGGGGCTTAATCGTATTAAGCCCCTGTTTTCAGGTTGAGTTCCAGAGAATCAGAAGTCTTTCGTGCAGTTTAGGGTAAGATTGTTAAGAGTCTTAACTTTTTCTTATTATCCAGTCTCTTTTCTGCCTAACTATTATCAAGAATAATCAATGTTTGCTCTGATCGGTCATCTTACAAGTTTAGAACACGCCCAGTCCGTTGCTCATGCCCTTGGCTATCCTGAATACGCCAATCAAGGTCTTGATTTTTGGTGTTCAGCCCCACCACAAATCGTCGATCATTTCCATGTTACCAGTGTTACGGGACAAACTATCGAAGGAAAATATGTTGAATCCTGTTTTCTACCGGAAATGCTGGTAAACCGACGGATTAAAGCAGCAATTCGCAAAATATTGAATGCGATGGCCTTGGCACAGAAAAACGAGATTAATATTACGGCATTGGGGGGGTTTTCTTCGATTATTTTTGAAGAATTTAACCTCAAAGATAACAAGCAGGTGCGGAATGTCTCTCTCGAATTTGATCGCTTCACTACAGGAAATACTCACACCGCTTATGTGATCTGTCGTCAGGTAGAGCAAGCATCGGCTAAACTGGGAATTGACTTATCTCAGGCCACTATTGCGGTTTGTGGGGCAACGGGAGACATTGGCAGTGCAGTTTGTCGTTGGTTAGACCGTAAAACGGAGGTTAAGGAACTTTTGTTAATTGCTCGTAATCAAGAGCGTTTACAAGGGTTACAGGAGGAGTTAGGACGGGGTAAAATTATGGGCTTAGAGGAGGCATTACCCCAAGCTGATATTATTGTTTGGGTGGCGAGTATGCCCAAAGGGGTAGAAATTAACCCTGAAACCTTGAAGAAACCCTGTTTGATTATTGATGGGGGTTATCCGAAGAATTTAGGCACGAAAATTCAACATCCTGATGTTCATATTCTCAAAGGGGGAATTGTGGAACATTCTTTAGATATTGACTGGAAAATTATGGAAATTGTCAGTATGGATGTTCCTTCTCGTCAGATGTTTGCCTGTTTTGCTGAAGCTATTTTATTAGAGTTTGAACAATGGCATACTAATTTTTCTTGGGGACGTAATCAAATTACAGTAACGAAAATGGAACAAATAGGAGGAGCTTCTGTTAAGCATGGGTTTCAACCTTTGTTAAGTTGGTAATTAAGTTAATGGATAATGGACAATGGATAATGGACAATGGATAATGGACAATGGATAATTGATAATTAGTTGTTCATAACAAAATATCTTATTTATAATAAGGGTGGGCCATGCTCATCTTTTTTTATAGAAGAACAGGTATAGTCTTATGTCTAACTCACCGTCAAAAGAACAAGCAGAGAAAATTATTAAATGGTTAAATACTAACCGTCACATGGTATTAGATTTATATAAAAATCAATATATTGCTTACAATGAGGAAGGAATCATTAGTCATGGTGAAAATTTACAAGATGTTTTAGATCTTGCTAATACTTCAGGAAAAAACTATTTAATTTATGTTGTTCCTCCTCATCGTTGTTCTATTCAAATTTTACCGATTCATTTTAGATCTGTTGTTCGTCATGATTGGCAACCAAATTATTCAGTAAAATTAAGACATCATGATCGAGCAATTGAAGTTACTATGTTAGTTGATTCAGGAGCAGAAATTAGTCTTCTCTCCTTAAAAGTTGGTCAAGATTTAGGATTGAATTTAGCTGATGCAGAATCAACTTTGTTAGCAGAAACCATTGGCGGAAGGGTTGAATATGTGCTGCGTAATCTCGAAATTACAATTGATAAACACACTTTTATAGCTCCGGTTGCTTGGTTACAAAATCCAACAGAATCTGAACAATTATTGTTAGGAAGAGAAGTGGTTTTTGATAAATTTAATATAGAATTTAGACAAGCTGAAGAAAAAATTATTTTTACTTGGCTTACTTAAAATTCGATATAAAAAAATAAGTAGGTTGCTTTTTATGACCTACTTATCCTAATCATAAAAGACTGGAGAAAGGTTTTAATCTCCTAAGCAAATACCTAAGCCTCTCGCCGTTTTAACTAAGGTTTCTTCAGGGTCAACCGTACGATAAGTTTTGATAGCTTCAGCAATAGGAACACTAATAATTTGTCGGTTTTGCCAAGCCACCATTTGATCGAATTTTCCTTGGGCAATTAAATCAACCGCAGCCACGCCAAACGCCGATCCTAAAAGGCGATCAAAAGGTGAAGGTATTCCCCCCCGTTGAATATGTCCTAATACGGTAACGCGGGTTTCTGCCCCAGTTTTCTCGGCAATTTGTTCGGCAATATATTTGCCAATTCCCCCTAAACGATCTTCGCCAAATTGTTTAATTTCCTTGAGTTGATCTCCCACATCTGTCCGCACGGCTTCTGATACCATGACCAAACAAAAGTGTTTTCCTCTCTCTTGTCTTTGGCGAATTTTCTGGCAAACTTTTTCAATTTTATAGGGAATTTCTGGGATTAAAATTACATCGGCACCCCCCGCTATTCCCGCAGCTAAAGCAATATGTCCCGCATCTCTCCCCATGACTTCTAAAATCATTACTCGGTTATGACTTGCTGCGGTAAAATGGAGACGATCTAAGGCTTCTGTGGCAATATTTGTAGCCGTATCAAAACCGATAGAAAGTTCAGTCGCACCCACATCATTATCAATAGTTTTAGGAATACCAATTAAGTTAATTCCCCCTTGTTGAGCGAGACGACGTAAAATCGCTAAACTGCCATCTCCACCAATACCAATTAAAGCATCTAATCCTAAACTATTGTAACCGTCAATGATTTCTTGAGAGCGATCGCGTAACTCACCATCACCCATAGGAAACGCAAAGGGATCGCCCTTATTCGTAGTTCCTAAAATTGTTCCTCCCATTAACAATAAGTTATCGAGTTTATCTATCTCGAATTCCATCACTTGTGGGGGACGAGTCATTAACCCATGAGTCGCTTCTCGAATACCAACAACTTCCCAATTATAGGTTCCGATCGCATGATAAACCACTGCACGAATTACGGCATTTAAACCAGCACAGTCTCCACCACTGGTAAGAATTCCAATGCGCTTTTTCTCACCCATTTTTGTCATCTATAAAATAAAATTAATTCTATTGTTAGCTATGGAGGTAATCTTTTGGTTAACCTTAAGGAATTTTATAGAAATACCTAAACTTGTGCAGATTGACTAAAATTTGGGAACACTACCAATATAAGGTTATCAAGAGGGATTCACAAATGCAAGCTTCAGAAACTAAGTTACAACAGATCATTGAAGGGACAAAACAATACATTATTCCTTTATTTCAACGAGCTTACAGTTGGAAAAAAAAGGAATGGCAAGATTTGTGGGATGATATTCTTGAACTTTGTAACACAGAGAACCCTCGCCCTCATTTTATGGGTTCTATTGTGACTATTCCGACGACATCTGTACCAGAAGGAGTTACAAAATATCTCTTAATTGATGGACAACAACGTTTAACAACTGTTTTTATTCTTCTAGCTGCTTTACGAGATAGAGCTACACAGTCAAAAAATGAAAATTTAGCGGCACAAATCAATAATACTCTGTTAGTAAATCCCTATAATGAAGGATTAGAAAAATATAAAATACAACCGACACAATTACAATTAGATAGAGAAAATTTTTATCAAATCATTGATAATCAATCAAAAAGTAAGGAAAGTAATATTTCTCTATGTTATCTTTTCTTTGAAAAAAAAATTCAGCAAAGTAAACTAGAGTTATCTAAAATAAAGAACATTATCTGTAGTAGTTTTTTTCTTGTTAGTGTTGTTCTTGGTATTGATGATGATCCTTATCGCGTGTTTGAAAGTCTTAATGCTAAGGGCAAACCATTAACACAAGCAGATTTGATTCGCAACTATTTTTTTATGCTAATTCCTACAGATGAACAAGAATCTATTTATAGAAAATATTGGGAACCGATGCAAGCTCTTTTAAAAGACAATCTCACAGAATTTATTCGACATTATCTAATTAAGAAAGGTATAGAAGTTAGAGAAAATGAAATTTACGTTGAAATTAAAGCTCAGATTAATGATAAAAATGCTGTTGAATATCTTCAAAGTTTATATAAGTTTTCTCAAAATTATGGTAAGCTTTTAAATCCAGAACAAGAGCAAAAAGAAAATATTCGTTACTATCTCCATCGTCTTAACCGTTTAGAAGTTACTACTATTTATCCATTTTTATTAAACTGTTATGATGATTGGATGCAAGCAAAAATAACAGAAAAAGATTTTATAGATATTCTCAAAATCTTAGAAAACTTTATTTTGCGACGGTTTGTTTGTAATGTTCAAACGAGAGGATTAAATAGAATTTTTGCTTTACTTTATGCCCAAGTTAGTAAAGAGACTAATCTAGCTTCAGATAGCTTTATTGAACGATTAAAATTAGCTTTACAAAGTCGTGATTATCCCAAAGATCAAGAGTTTAAAGATAGATTAATGGAAGTTAAGCTTTATGGGAATAATCGTTCTAAAAAAACTAAATTAATTCTCGAATCTATTGAAGCTTTTTATAAGCATAAAGAACCAGTATCTTTCGATGATTTATCTATTGAACATATCATGCCTCAAAAGCTTAGTCAATGGTGGAAACAACATTTAGGAGAAGATTGGGCAATTACTCATGAATTGTGGGTTCATTCTTTGGGTAATTTGACACTTACAGGCTTTAATTCTGAGCTTTCTAATGATGATTTTATCACTAAACGCAGTCACTTTAAAAATAATAGTCATGTGGAGTTAAATAAATATTTTGAAGATCAACAATCATGGTGTAAAGAAGATATAGAAAAAAGAGCAGAATATCTCGCCGATATTGCTTTACAAATTTGGAATTATTTTGGAGATGAATCTGCTCCACCTCCTCAAGTAAATAACATCACAGGAAAAACTCCTAAATTATTAACTATTTTTGGACAAGAATTTTCTGTAAGAACATGGCGAGATGTTTTAGAAGTTACTTTAAATAAGATTGCTGATGTAGAATCAGACCGATTTAAAGATATCATAGAACAATTTCCTCGCTTTGTTGGATGGGATAATAAAGATTTTCACTCTACTCGTAAACTGCAAAATGGGGCGTTCATTAACGTTAATTTATCAGCTAAAGATATCAATAATTTCTGCCACAAAGCCCTAGAAACTGTTGAAATATCTAGGGAAGAATGGCAGTTAGAAACTGTTGAAAAAAGCTGATAATTTTGAATTAAAACCTCAATAATTTCTATCAAACTAAACAGATAAATGATTAAACCATTGCTCTAAATCTTCTGTGGAGTGAAAATCTAATAAAGCTTCTCCCAGGTTTTCCAATTGTTCGATAGAAAGACTTTGAATTTTTTGGGATAATTGAGGAGATACGCCACCGATACGTCTGTTTAATAGACGTAATATCATATTTACTCCTTCTTTCTGTCTTCCTTGATCTTCAATTTCTTGATAAATAACTGATTCTTTCATGATGTCATTCCTCAATAATCTTTGGATGATGTCTTTATTTAATACTAATCCAGCTAAAATGGCAGTTGATGCAGCTAGGTTACTTTGTTCTGTTAAATCCCTTATCTGCTCAATTTTTTGTCCAATTTGCCTGAGTAGATTTTCTCGATTTTCAACTTTACTTAGTATAGCAAAAGGAAACAGCCCAGGAGATTGTAATAATGTTTCAGATGGGGTTTCCCAGAGACGAATAACCTCAAATTCATGATGTGTTTTCCCTCGCTGATAATAATTCTGTCTGACTAAGGGTGATTGATTTTTCCTGAGATAAATTACCACTTAATAGATGTCTTTTTGTTTATAACGTGGATAGAGTCTGACGGCATAATCTAACATTCTATTGAGTTGCGATGAATTTACAGGTAGAATCATACATAGATTTTGATTAGACGAAATATGTTAACAATTATTGGTTGTGGTAATTTGAATCGTTGTGATGATGCAGTTGGGGTAATTATTGCTCAGAAATTACAAGAAATTTTCAGCAAAAATCCCTTATCTAATGTACGGATTTATGATTGTGGGACTGCGGGAATGGAGGTGATGTTTCAAGCAAGAGGAAGTCAAAAATTAATCATTATTGATGCTTGTTCTACAGATTCAGAACCAGGGACAATTTATAAGGTTCCAGGAGAAGAATTAGAAGCGTTACCAGAACCAAGTTATAGTTTACATGATTTTCGTTGGGATCATGCCTTGGCCGCCGGAAAAAAGATATTTAAGGAGGATTTTCCTAAGGATGTTATGGTTTATTTAATTGAAGCAGAAAACTTAGGTTTAGGATTAGAAATTAGTCCCAGTTTACAACCCGCAGTTAAACAAGTTATTAAGTGGATAGAACAGGAAATTAATGAGTTTTGTTTAAATCGTTAAAATCTATAATGTCTATTTTATTGAACTCCAACGGTTCTACCATTCGATCCAAATACAATAGGGGTGTCTTGTTTTAATGGTTCCCAACCTACATTATACCCTGCTTTCCAAGCTTGTTTTCTAGCAACTCGAAACGCCGAAAAACTGTCAGGACGAACAATAAAGGCCAAATAATCTGTATTAGGATCGAATTTTTCTAGGGTTTTATTAAACTCTGAATCGGTTTGAGAAATGGTTTTATAAGATTCTCCGGTTTCGGGGGTTAAAGGTTCATATAATAAGGCATCAAGGTCATAAAATTTGACTTTGTAATGTTCTGTTTGTCCCCGAAATCCTTTAAAACTTTGGATAGTTTGCACACGACAAGATTGATATTCTTGAATGCGATCTAAATAGTATTGATAGGTGTAGGTATCAAGATTACTGGGAACTTCTGGTAAGCTACATTCGGGAAGATTTTTCATTAAAATGGCAATTTGACGATCTACTTCTTCATCATTAATATAGGATATTTTATTATTTCTGACTTCAAAAAATCGAGGTTTCTTTTTAGTATTGGAAACTAAGGGAGTGCTAACAATACTACTCGATTCTACCGCAACTACAGTAATAAATAAACTAATAAACATTAAGACACCAACTGTATTGGTGAGAATGTCTAAAAAAGAATCTAGATTTTGACTGGGTGAATTGAGTTTTCTCTGTCTTCTATTTCTCATCTTTTTTTAGTTCTTCTATGGTTAATTTCCAATCTTGATCAATGGGTTCATATCCAATATCAATTCCTTGTTTTTCTACCAGATCTCTTACTTCTTGAAATACCTCTATTCCGTCGGGACGAAGGGCCACAATTAAATATTGTTTATGGCGATTTTTTCGCACTTCTTTGATTAATTTATTTAAAGGCGATCGATAATTATTAAGATCTGATTTAGCAACAAAAACTTGACTAGGATGTAACAAGACTCCATCTTCTCGACATTCAATATATTTAGGGATTTTTCCTTGGTTTTCTCCGGTGGTTTCTGTTTTCGCTATGATGGTTATTTTTCGGTCATCTTGTAATAGCTGAGTAGTTAAAACAATGATCAGTAAAATCAGTGTACCAATGGTACAAGCCAAAATTGAAAGGAAGGGAAATAATTCAACTTCTAGGGAACTTCTAGAAAAAGTACGGCGACGCATTCTAAATTTCCTCTGAGTCAGTAAAGGTAATAATTCGAGGTTTACTTAATTTTTCTAACACAGGTTTGATTTTTTGAATTTCACTAATCATCGATTGGGATAGTTCCCTGTTAACGTTTAATTGCTGTTCTAGGGTTTCTAAAAATTTGCTTTTTTCTTGTAGATTCATTTGGTTTAATTGTTCCATTTGTTCAATTAATTTACTGCTCAAAGTTTGTAAGTTTTCAACTTCAAAAATAAAGCTCTGAGAGAGACTTTGTGCTGCTTGTTTTGCATAAGCATGGGCCGGTTCAATTAAAGATTCGGGAGTGGGTAAATACTCTTTAAATGCTTGACGAATGGAGTTATTAATACCATCATAGTCCAAATCTTCACCTCTTTCTTTGAGACGGGGAAACACAACATCATTGAGATAAATATCAATTCTCAGTAATAAACGAGATTCCATTCTTTCCACTAATACTAAAGGAATCATCACTAAAACACTCAATAATAAAGCTAATAATGTGGTATCAAATGCCACTGCCAAACCACTGGTAACTGTGCCAATTCCTTCCTTAATTTGTTCAATTTCTCCCGCTTGTTCTAAGAAACCAGAAAACCCATTAACCGCTTGACTAATACCAACTACTGTCCCAATAAATCCTAATAAGGGAATGGCCCAAACAAGGATACGAGGAAAGGTATAAGAAGACTCCGAAGCACTTAAATAAAAAGAGGAATCATCTAAGGCTAATTCGGCGGCTGCTTTGCGACTTCCTGATTGAATATAAGCCCCAATTACCCGACTACAACGAATGGCTAAAAGTTTATTTTGTTTAGCTAAATTTTTTTGTAAAACCAATAAATCTCGTGACTGAGGATTATCAAAATTCACTGATTGAGGAACCCAGGAACGTCTTAAGGCACTTTTTTCTTGTTGTAGTTTAACGAGTTTAATTACCGTCAAAGCAATCACAATTGATGCTAAATAAATAACCAAATATTGAGTGATTCCCCGATCATATAAAAGAACTCCAAAAAAAGAAGTTCTAAACAGAAAAGCGATCATATAAACCGCAACCGAAAGCATTAAAGCAATGATGGAGACTAACCAGAAATTAACATCAAGTTTCTTCCGTTCCCCATCTCCTGAAGTTAATAAGTATTGATTCGTTTCTTGTGTTTTCATCCTCAGTGAGTTAAATTAATGAGTAGTGAATAACTAAACCAAAATTATCGATATAAAGGCAATATTACCGTAAAGGTACTCCCTTGATCGACTTGAGAGATAACCCCAATAGTTCCCCCCATTCCTTCTACTAAGGTTTTGACGATAGATAACCCTAGTCCCGTTCCCCCAGTATGACGACTTCTCGCTTCATCTACCCGATAAAATCGCTCAAAAATACGAGTTTGATCTCCTAAAGGAATACCAATACCGCGATCGCAAATTTGTAATTTCGCCTTTCCCTTTTCCTGATCAAGTTTAATGATAATTGGCTCGACAGACTGAGAATATTTAACTGCATTGTCAATTAAATTTAATAAAACTTGTTTGAGACGATTTTTATCAGCTTTCACTATTACCTGATCAGCAGGTAGGGAAAATTTAATTAATATAGGATATTGACTAACCATTCCCTGAATTTCAGCTAATAACTCATTCAGAATAATAGGTTCAAAATGAAAGTACATCCGGCCACTATCTGCCCTAGCTAAATCTAATAAATCTTGTAATAATTGAATAGTACGATCTGCTTCTGATGCTGCTGTTTCTAGGGCTTCTCGTTGAATATCTGTTAAATTATGACCTCGGCGCAAGGTACTTTGTAAATAACCAGAAACCACAGTTAAAGGAGTGCGTAACTCATGGGAAACATTACTCACTAACTGACGTTGATCTTCCCAAGCTTCTGAGAGACGCATTAGGGTAGTTTCCAAGGTTTTAGCTAATGCTTTCACCTCACTGGGGGCATTTTCTAACTGAATTTTTGCCTCTCCTAATTGTTCCGCAGAAATATTAGCGGTTAGTTGACTAATACGGTTTAGGGGTTGTAAAGATTTTTTGATATACCAAGCAATTACCACAGTCATACAAACAATAGTAATTAAACTGGCAAAACTGAGACTCCGCATTAAACTGAGAAACATAGTTTGATCCCCAGTAATATCTTGGGCAATATAAAACTCCCCTAAAGTAACACCTTTGACCTTTAAATCCGTGGCACAGAGTAACCAATAACGTCCATTGACCAATTGTAAATCAGGTTGAGTGGGAATATCAGTCAAGGAGACTAATTGTGTGCCACGACTGCCCATTTTTAGGGGCATAGACTGGGCAAAAATCTCCCCTTGAGGCGTTTTAACCCATAAGAGGGTGTTGGTGTTAGTAAGATTATCAATGGCTTTCTGGGTTCCCTCCTGAATAGAAACCATATCGCTATAGATTTCTACATCATGGGGAAAACGATCGGCAATATATTTTGTATTATTTTTGTGAGTGACGACTAAAATATTTTGCATTCGCCAACTGATCCAAGTAACAACCCCACTTAACCCTAGGATAGAAACCGCAGCAATACCAACCGTTAATCTTACTCGTAGGGAAGTTGGATCTAAGACATTTTTAAGCTTCTGAGGGGTAACATTAAGACGGGGTAAAAACTTCATGGGGTAACATTAAACAGAGAACAACATTCATCATCTTTTATGATCTGAGATTAAACTAAGTTTAAGGTGATGGGAATCTGAGTTTTAGCTGAAAGTGTCATAAAGTTATGATTAATTGACACAAAACCGATCACTGGGCAGTCTTTTTTCAAATAAATCGTTACAATTGATAACTGCAACTCGCTAAAACATTCAAAAGAGACAATGACAGAACCATTTAGATTTAGCAATGGGCAACTTGCCTACAGCGTACAAGATTTAATCGGAGTCTGCCAACAGTCTCCCGATGAAGGACTCGCATACTTAAAAAAAGGCGATTTTGAGAACTGGTTGGCTTATATTGGAGAAGGGGAATTATCCAAAAAAGCGCAAGAGCTTCGACGCGCTTCTTTATCCGATGAAGATAAGTTAAAGAAATTTTTAACGAGTCTTCAGTCACCTAAAGCTAAAAAGTCAACCTCAACCCCAACCCAACCGACAACCAAAACGGTTAAAGAATCGACCCCAACCCCAGAAACAGTTAATCCTGTTGTAAAATTACTACAAAGCCTTCAATCTCTCTTTACTGGGAGTAAATAAAGAATATCGCCTTAATTTTTGGGGATGAGAATTTTTTCTTATACTCCAATTTTTGAGAATATTTGTAGGGGTAATTCATGAATTACTCCTACTATCAAAGTTTATAGCCAAATTTTCTGAGTATTTCTTGTCTATCTTTTATGTCTTTTTCTCCTTCTATACCTAGGGGAGAATAGCCATCAATAACCCCTAAAATTCCCCTTCCTTGTTCGGTTTCAGCAATAATTACCTGTACAGGATTAGCTGTAGCGCAATAAATTCGACACACTTCTGGACATTGTTTAATACTGTTTAAAAAGTTAAGCGGAAAGGCATCTTTTAACATAATAATAAAACTATGGCCTGCTGCGATTAGTTGAGCATTTTTTACCGCAATGGTTTGTAATGCTTCATTATTACCTGTAAAACGAATTAATCTGGGGCCAGATGCTTCACAAAAGGCTATTCCAAACTTAACCTGTGATGATATTCCTACCATCACTTCATATAAATCTTCTACAGTTTTAATGAAGTGACTTTGACCTAAAATTAGGTTAGATTCTTCGGGTATTTCTAAGGGGATAATTTTAAGTTCCATGTTTGATCTAGATTAAAATACTGCTGACTTCTGTAGGGGCATAATATATTATGCCCCTACTTTTTGTCCTGTTACATAGACTGATGTTCTTCGTTGTAAAAAATGGCTTCAAAAACAAGGGTTAAACTAATTAAAGTGATGGTGCATACAATTAATAGGGTTATCATTGTCTTGCCTCCTTTCTATATTTTACTTCTGTCTTACCTCTATTTTCCAGAATAGTCCAAAAATTTAAGGAAAATTTAAACTATTTTTTAAATTAGTTTATAAATTCTCTCAGCAGACATCTAGTAGAGGTAATTCATGAATTACCTCTACTAGATAAATTACCGAATAAATATCCTATTCCTGCCCCAATAAGTTCAGCTAAAATACTAATAATTCTAAAAATAGCAATGGCACTTAAAACAATACTAATTGGCAAATTTGATGATTGAAATAAGGTGATAATTGTTGCTTCAAAAACTCCCATTCCTCCAGGCGCACCAGGAATAATTAAACCTAGTAACCAAGCAAAACTAAAGGCACTAAGTAAAATAGGAATTTGTGAGATAGTAACAGGCATAAATGCCAGAAAAACCAGAATAAATCCTAATCCTCTTAACAATACAAATCCTAGTTCTCCCAATAAAATGTTACCAGGATAACGATCTAAATAAACAGATGATTCTTTGATATTTTCCTTTGATTTTAATTTATTTACAAGCCCAATAACTCGATTAATAATTAAAGGATGAATACCAATTAAAACAACAATTAAAGCCAATCCCTGTAACCATAGTATTCCTAGATTATTGGTGGTTTCAATTAACCCAAGAGAATGACTTAATAAAGCAATTAATAAAGCAGCAGCAGCCATTATTAAAGGTTCGAGTAAAACGCTTAAACTAGCAACAGCTAGAGAACCTCCTTGTTTAGAAATCGCAGAAATACGCCCATAAAAATGCCCCACATTACCAGGTAAATACTTATAAATATTGGTAATTAAATAAACTTTTAAACCCCATTGATTACTAAAAGATTGTTTAAATAATTTGAGTATCCATAACCATACCCATGCTGACCAAATATGAGCCATTAATGTAGTAATTAAAGCCAAGAATAACCATAACCATCCTTGAGAATTTAAGCTAATTGCTGTAACCGCTTGCCAATGCTTTTTAAAGGTTATTATTATAAAAAACAATGTAAATCCGACAATAATCCATTTTAAATAAGCTTTAATTAATGACATGATTATTAGCTAATGAATACCCCGACAAATAATGATTAATTCATGCTTTATTTGTTTTTATAAAAGCCTCCAATGCCATTTGTTGAATGCTTCGTAATGGTTGATCAAACTTTCTAGCTAAGGCGGCACAATCTTCATATTCTGGTTGAACATTAATAATTGTTTTTTCTTCTCCCTTTCCTTGACTAGCTATCTTAACCCTAACTTGACCATATTTTATCTCAACTGTCTTAATTTCTCGATCTAAAATAGACCGTTTTTGTATTAATTGACGAATGCCTAAAGTTGTGGTTTCCTTAAAAATAATCTCCTCACATAGCGAAACTTTATCTAAGGGACAAATAACAGTTAATAAAATTCCAGGGCGAGACTTTTTCATATTAACCGACTGGGTAAACACATCTAACGCCCCCGCATTCAATAAACCATCAAAAACATACCCAAACACTTGCGGGCTTAAATCATCAATTTGAGTCTCTAAGACAGCAATTACATCTAGATTACTGTTTTTTTTTCTGCTATACTTTCCCCAATCCACAAACGTAAAATATTAGGAATTGGCAAATCCTTTGAACCAGCCCCTAAACCAACTTTTTCCAGTTTCATTTGCGGTGGTTGTCCAAAACTTTTCACTAAAGTAACCGCAATAGCTGCCCCAGTTGGTGTCACTAATTCTTGGTCAATATTATTACTATAAATCGGAACTTGACGGGACTCCCATAACTTTAGCACTGCCGGAACCGGAACAGGTAAACGACCATGGGCCGCCCAAACTGTCCCCCCACCCGTGGGCATCGCCGAACAGTATAACACCTCAACCCCTAACCAATCTAGCCCTAAGCAAGTCCCTATGATGTCTACAAGGGCATCTGTCGCCCCCACCTCATGAAAATGGACTTTTTCCGGTTCAACGCCGTGTACAGCCCCTTCAGCGATGGCTAACTGACGAAAAATATCAAGACTCCATTCCGTCACCCGTGATGGCAAATTTGCCTGTTGAATCATTAATTCAATCTCTGGTAAATGACGAGCAGGAGGATGATTGGTATGATGGTGATGATGTGTTGTTTGGGATTTTTGGGCTGGTGTTTGATCTAACAATAAATTAACATGAACCTTGGTGGCCACCTGTCCTTGACGGTGAACTTTTTCTTGACTTAACTCATATTCTTGGTCAATTTTTAACCCTTTGAGTTGCTCAATCAAGTATTCTAAAGGAACACCACTATCAACCAATGCGCCTAAACACATATCCCCAGCGATTCCCGTTGCACAGTCAAAATAAGCTATCTTTGTCATAAACTATGGCTATCCTCTACGATCTTCATCCTGATAATCCCCAACCTCGTCGCATTGAGGAAATTTGTGATGCCCTCAGAAAAGGGGCGATCATGCTTTATCCTACAGATACAGTTTACGCGATCGGTTGCGATCTCAATAGTAAATCGGGAGTGCAACGGGTTCGGCAATTAAAGCAATTATCTAATGATAAACCCCTGACATTTTTGTGTTCTTCTCTCTCAAATATTGCCGAATATGCGGCAGTTACAGATGAGGCTTATCGTATTATGAAAAGGGTGGTTCCTGGCCCTTACACTTTTTTGCTTCCCACGACTAAACTTGTGCCAAAATTGGTGATGAGTCCTAAACGGAAAACTACAGGAATTCGAGTTCCTGATCATCCAATTTGTCAGGTAATTTTAAAAGAGTTAGGTAATCCTATTATTTCTACTTCTGCCCATTTACCTGATGAAGATGGAGAATTTCCTACCCTTGACTTAGAAAAAGCCAAACTATTTGACATTTTTGATAATCAGGTTGATCTAATTATTGATAATGACTTAGAACCGGGTTTTGAAGTTTCAACCATTGTTGATATGACTGCCAATCCTCCTGCTATTATTCGACAAGGGTTAGGATGGGAAGAATTGCAAAATTGGGTAACTGTCGCTGTTTAATATATCAGTTTGTAGTGGGGGCTTTAGCCCTCATAGTAAGCTTTTAAAAGCCTACTACAAACTTAATTTACTTACTTACTACTTCAATCAGATCTAATAATGAACGTAACACCCACAAAAATTCCTGATGTCCTGATTATTGAACCGCGTATTTTTGGCGATGAAAGGGGCTTTTTTTATGAAAGTTATAATCATAAAGCCTTTACGGAAGCAATAGGTTTTGATCTCAATTTTGTTCAAGATAATCATTCCCGTTCCTTAAAAAATGTTCTCCGAGGATTACATTATCAAATTCAACAACCCCAAGGAAAATTAGTGAGAGTTGTGGTAGGAGAAGTGTTAGATATTGCGGTTGATATTCGCAAAAATTCCCCTACCTTTGGCCAATGGGTGGGATGTCTTCTCAGTGCAGAAAATAAGCGACAATTTTGGGTTCCTGAAGGATTTGCTCACGGTTTTTTAGTATTATCTGATGCAGCAGAATTTTTATACAAAACCACCGATTATTATGCCCCAGAATATGAAAGATCAATTCTCTGGAATGATCCTGATCTTGGTATAGACTGGCAATTAAAAGAAGAACCAATTGTATCTAAAAAAGATAAAATTGGCACACCGTTCAAACAAGCAGAAGTATTTAATTAAAATAACCTATGACTGCACCAAATAAGTTACGTCAATTATTAGATGAACCAGGAATTTTGGCTGCACCAGCAGTTTATGATTGTATCGGGTCTAAGTTAGCAGAAAAAGCCGGATTTCCTCTTATTTTTACCAGTGGATTTGGCATTTCTGCTTCTCTGCTTGGTCTTCCTGACATGGGTTTTTTAACAGCAACGGAAATGTTAAATCAGGTCAAAAATATTATTAAATCTGTTAATATTCCGGTAATTTGTGACCTTGATACAGGATACGGAAATGTCTTAAATGTCAGACGAACTATTGAAGATGTAGTACAATTTGGGGCAGCAGGAATCATTTTAGAAGATCAGGAATGGCCCAAGAAATGTGGGCATTTTGAAGGGAAAAAAGTCATCCCGACTGACGAAATGGTAAAGAAGATTAAAGCTGCTGTTGATGCCAGAAATAATAGTAATTTAGTGATTATTGGGAGAACAGATGCCAGGGCAATTTATGGACTTGATGAAGCCTTAAATCGAGGGAAACAATATCAAGAAGCGGGGGCTGATATTATTTTTATTGAAGCCCCACAGTCGGTTGAAGAATTAGAAAAAATTGTCACCTATTTTCCTGATATTCCTTTATTTGCTAATATTATTGAAGGAGGAAAAACTCCTTGTTTGACTGTCAATGAACTTGAAAAAATGGGATTTAAGTTAGTTGCTTTTGCCTTATCAGGGTTATTAAGTGGGACTAACGCAGTTTCTCACTATTTTGAACAGTTGAAGCAGACAGGAACCGTTAATCAAAATAATGATTTTTGTCAATTTCAGGACTTTAAAAACTTAATCGAAGTTGATAAATATAGGGAGTTAGAAATGTCAAATATATGAAAATTTTGATCGTTGAAGATGACATGGAAATTTCTAAATTGATTAAAGAAACCTTAGAAAGAGAGTCTTTTTCTTGTGAAGTTGCTCATGATGGGTTAGCTGCGTTAGAATTATTTCAGAGACAAGAACCAGATCTAATTATCTTAGATTTAATGTTACCTAAATTAGATGGTTTAGAGGTTTGTACTCGTATTCGTCAAAAATTAACCGCTAAAGACCCTTATATTTTAATGTTAACTGCAAAAGGAGAAGAAATTGATCGGGTTATTGGACTATCAACCGGGGCCGATGATTATTTAGTAAAACCCTTTAGTCCCATTGAATTAGTCGCAAGAGTTCGCGCTTTATTAAGACGTAGTTTACGTCATGGATCAACCCAAAATAATACGTATGAAACTGCTCATTTTATTGTAGATTTGGATCGTCATGTTGCCACCAGAAAACTAGCAAATAAATCAGAAGAAACCTTAGAATTAACCACTTTAGAATTTAATCTATTATCTACTTTTATGAGTTATCCTGGACGGGTATGGAGTCGCACTCAATTAATAGATAAACTCTGGGGGAATGACTTTTTTGGGGATGAAAGGGTTGTCGATACTCATGTGAGAAGATTACGCAAAAAAATTGAACCTGATACTGCAAATCCTACCTTTATTAAAACGGTTGTCGGGGTGGGTTATAAATTTGAAGATGAATCATAAAATAAATAATAAGCTGTTTGACATTGTGTGTAGAATTAGTTAGCCTAAATTAGAACAGGGTAGAAGTGCTGGAAAAGTCAGATCAGGAGGAATACCAGAGGTAAATGAATTATTATCAACAAGAACTAATTATTCAAACCAGAGGAAAAGACTTTCATCCTCTTACGGATCAAGTTGCAAAAATTGTGGCAAAATCTGGAATTAATATCGGATTATGTACTATTTTTGTCCGTCATACTTCGGCATCTCTAATCATTCAAGAAAATGCCGATCCTGATGTTTTAAAAGATTTATCTAATTTTTTGGCAACCTTAGTGCCTGAAAATCCTAAACTTTATTTTCATAGCACGGAAGGGGTTGATGATATGCCGGCCCATATTCGTTCTACTTTAACAAAAACCTCCGAACAAATCCCCATATCTGGCGGAAAATTATTATTAGGAACTTGGCAAGCTATATATTTATGGGAGCATCGTCAGCATAGTCATTCCAGAAAAATTGTTATACATATACATGGGGAATAATCTTCAAAAAGCCAGGGGAAATATAGTGCTACCCATCAAGTTTAATACATTGGTAAAAGCAACAATAAGGTGGGAGTGTGTTAGTTTAAGGGTGAAATTGGGCATAATAAACGTAACCCTAAGACTCAGGGTATCTAATCCCTATGTTACAATCTCAACAAATCCTTTGCGATCGCTATCAACTCACCCAATGTTTGGCCAATAATGCGGGCCGTCAAACCTGGTTAGCCAGTGATATTATAACATCCCCCAATCAATCGGTTATTGTCAAACTGTTAGCGTTTCATTCGGAAATGCACTGGGATGATTATAAATTATTTGAACGGGAAGGGGATGTCTTAAAACAGTTAAATCATCCCAAAATTCCCAGGTATCAAGATTATTTTACCATAGAAAAGAAAGCAGGAGAAAGTCTTTGTTGGTTTGGGTTAGTTCAAGATTATATTCCAGGGAAAACCTTACAGCAATTATTAGAAGAAGGAAAACACTTTACAGAAGAAAATGTTAAAAATATTGCTATTCAAGTTTTAGAAATTCTGCAATATTTACATAACTTTGAACCACCAATTTTACACAGAGATATTAAACCCAGTAATTTAATTTTAACAGAAGATGAGCAAGTTTATTTAGTGGATTTTGGAGCCGTTCAAAATGCTGCTGCTGTGGAAGGTGTTACCTTTACTGTAGTGGGAACAACAGGTTATGCACCTCTAGAACAATTATGGGGAAAAGCGGTTCCTGCTTCTGATTTATATGGGTTAGGTGCAACTTTAATTCACTTATTAACAGGGGTTTCTCCTATTAATTTACCCCAAGATAATTTAAGAATTCAATTCAGCGATCGCTTGAGTATTGAAGCATTTTTTGTTAAGTGGATCGAGCGTTTAATTAACCCTGATTTAAACAGTAGATTTAAAACAGCAAAAGAAGCATTAATTTCTCTGAATAATAAGCGTTTTCCTAAAGATAGTTTAGAATTTATTGCTTTACCCTTGGCGAGTAAGATACAATTACAAGAATCTTCTCATCAATCTATTTTATCAATTCCAGGAAAACTATTGACAGTATATTTTAATAAAACCAATTGGGGTCAGCAATTACTAACAATTGGCTTTAATTTTATAAAATTATCAGGTCTTATTTTATTAGCTATTTTGCTCTTAAGCCTAATTATTATTATTTTAATTATGTTTAAGACTCCTGGATTAATTAAAGATTATGTACAACCATTTGGCAATCTATTATTGGCTATTTCTCAACTAATTAAATTCAATTTAATCATGCACATAGTTCTCGCTCCAGGTTGTCTTCTTATCTATTTTTTAGGCGATAAGGTATCTTCAAAAATTAAAGATTTAAAGTATAAGTATACTTATATACCGCAAATTTTGACAGTAATTTCCCTATTATTTCTACGCAGTTTTTGGGTAATATTTGTTTTTGTATTGATTTATTTCGAGTTTTCTTTGGTTGGTTTAGCTTGGTTGAAAATAGAATTTAGAATTTTGAGCAAATTCATTAAACTATATGCAAAAAGTTTCAATAATATACTTTTTCAATTGCTTCATAATATCAATAGTTTGGGATTTATAAAAATTGGTACATTTACGAATTATGAAATTAATATATATAGTGATTATCAATTAATTAGACTCAAAAAAAGTTTGATAAGTTTGTCAAAAACAAAATCTTATCATCTTTCTAAACTGACTTTATTTTATATTGATAAGTTCGATAATTTAATTATTCAAGAAAAGCAATCAAAAAAGAAAGAAAGTTATTATTTAGACATTTCGTATCAAGAAAAATTATGGTTAAACCATTATCTCAAAAATCGTCTAGAGACTATCAGCAACTCTATCACAAAAACCTCTGAATCTTGACAGTCTAGAAGACTGTGTTACTGTTAAATTTTAACCTTGATCAACCTAACTTATTCTAATTATGTTAACCCTTGATACTATTCTTAACCAACGATATCAATTACAAGAAAAACTGAGTCAATATGCAGGCCGTCAAACCTGGAAAGCAATTGATTTAGAAACATCACCGACAGAAGAAGTTATCATTAAACTATTAGCTATTAATCCCAATGTTACCTGGGAAGCGATTAAATTATTTGAAAGAGAAGCTCAAGTTCTCAAAAATTTAGATCATCCAAAAATACCCAATTATCGAGATTATTTTACCCTAGATAAACAACAAGAATCTGACTTAACTTGGTTGGTTACAGTACAAGATTATATTCCTGGAATTTCCTTAAAACAATGGCTGGATAAACATCATAAAATGACCGATAAACAGGTTTTTCGTATTGCTTTAGAAATCCTAGATATTTTAATCTATTTGCATGAATTAAACCCTCCTATTATCCACCGAGATATTAAACCCAGTAACTTAATTTTAGGTGAAGATGGTCATATTTATTTAGTAGATTTTGGCGCAGTTCAAGATAAAACTCGTCAAGAAGGAGCAACTTTTACTATTGTTGGATCAAATGGTTATGCACCACCAGAACAATTATGGGGACAAGCAATTCCTGCCTCAGATTTATACGCATTAGGAGCAACTTTGATTCAATTACTAACAGGAAAATCTCCATCAGAACTATTACATAATAATCGTTTACAGTTTAGTTATGAAATAGAATTAAATCCTAATTTAGTGACTTGGTTAGAACAATTAATTAATCCCGCACCGGAAAAACGTATTCAATTATCTCGCCAAGCTTATGAACAATTATACCTAATTTCTCAGACTAAACTTCCTCAAACGAAAGAAAGTCTTAGTCCTTTTTCTAAAAAAATAATTATCAGTGCTATTTTATTGTTTTCTACTGGAATTTCCTCAGTAATCTTATATTTTACTTATCAAAAATATGCAGTTCCTCGAAATGTGTTATATCACCTTCCAATACTAATGAAAAGCATCATACGCAGTCAACAAGTTTATTTATTAGAGAAGGGAGAAATGCCTCAAACTACAGAACAGATGGCACTTCCATCTGATCGTAACTTCACATATAAAATAGACAAAATAAACCCTTATACAATGATAACTTATGGTATTCCTAACAAACCTAATCAATGGACTCCAGGGGCAGTAACTGCGGTTTCTTTTAATCCTCAAATGAGACAATATACTACAACTCTCTGTATTACGACTTCTCCTGTGACTAAAATCGAAGATATTCCACAACCTATGATGACAACATCACCTATTATGATGACAGGTAATCAAAGAATTGATTTTACTTGTGCCAAGGGAACAAAAGAATACAAGGATTAATTTTATTTAAAGTTTTCTAAATCAAAAAATATTTTATCAACCATTTAGCTATCTTTACTCAGCAAATACTCCACTGCCCGTTGAAGTTGTTCAGTTCGATCTATCTGTTCCCTATGACTTTCTCGCATTTCTTCAACAAAGCGATCAATGCGGCGATTTGTTGCAATACTAATTTCAGAAAGTTGCTGAATGCTTTGCTGTATCTGTTCCATATTCTGTTCAATGCGATCTAATCGAGAAGAACGCCACCACATGAAACTTGCCTCTAAAATCCTTTATGTTTTGACTATAACATATTTGGTATTTAAAGTATTCTAAATCAGGAAACATTTTAGAGACATTTTTGGTTTTTTCTCTCTTTAACTAAATCATATGACTTATGTAGGGGCAATTAATGAATTGCCCCTAATGTGGTGGGTTACGGTGGATAATTAATGAATAAATTAGCAGCATAGCTATCGCCACCTAACCCACCCCACACTAATTATCACTCTCATTATCATTAACCAGTTTTTCCTCTCATTCTTCCAACTTTTGCCGAAGAATTTCTAAAGCTTCTTTTTCTTCCTTTAACTTTGCTTCTAATTCTTGAATATGTTCTTTTTGGGTTTCTAATTCTAATTGGCGACGGGTTAAATCTAAACTTTTAGCAGTGATTTCCTGTCGCCATTGTTCAACTTTTTCCTGTTCTTGTTCCACCCATTCAGGGTTCATCACCTCATTACTTAAATAGGTTTCAACCAGGTGAATCACCCAATTTTGCGCTGCTTCAACCTTAACAACTTGTTGATTATCTCCTAACTCAACCAACACTAAGGCCCCATCACCTAACGGTAGGGAAGGTTCATAGGAGATAACCTCTGAGTCAATCACATCCCAGAGGTATTGAGACTGTTGGCGTGCCAGTAACTGAAGTTCCATCTCGCCTGAAGTCTTATTCTGTTTCACTTGGGCCAGGTACAGCATAGCGGATTAGGGTTTCAGGGGTGGCTTTGTTCTTACTATTCCAGACTTTTGAGACGTTCTCGTAAGATTTCAGCTTGTTTTTCAGCTTCAGCAAGAGCATCTCTTGCCCCTTGAACAACCTCTTGGGGGGCTTTATTAACAAAACCAGAGTTGTTTAGGCGACCCGTGAGAGCTTTAGCTTCAGCTTCAATTTTACTTAAACTCTTCTCTAATTTGGCACGAAGACTGGCAATGTCAACGACACCCGACAGATGAATTAACGCCTGTATGGTTCCGACGACTCCAGCAATCACTTGTTCCGTCTCTTGTGTTAATTGGGGTGTAATGGTCAATTTTTCCACTTTCCCAATGTCTTTAATGTAAGTTTGACACGATTCTAGAATAGACCTTTCTTGGTCACTTTCACTCTGTAATATTACGGAAACCTTGGCTCCTGGTTTGATATCCGCTTCGGCCCGCAGGTTACGCAGGGTGCGAATGGTTTCAAATAACAGGGTGAATGATTCCTCTAACTCTGGGTTAATCAAGGTTTCATCTACCACAGGATAGGGTTGTCGGGCTAAAAATTGCTCCTTACTTTGAGTGAGGGTTTGCCAAATTTCTTCGGTAATATGGGGCATGAAGGGATGGAGTAACTTGAGCGTACCATCTAACACTAATGCCAAGGTTTGTTGAGCCACCAAACGGGAGGGAATATCTTGCCATAAACGGGTTTTTACCAGTTCAATATACCAGTCGCACAAATCCCCCCAGATGAACTCATAAAGCCCTTTAGAGGCTTCTCCTAAGCCATAAGATTCAATGTAATCCCTGGTTTCTTTTACTACTTGATAATAACGGGAAAGTAGCCAGCGATCGCATAATTCTAATTTATCTATATCAGGAGTTCCCAAACTTTGGGGGGTTTCTCCTTTCAAATTCATCATCACAAATCGGGCCGCATTCCAGAGTTTATTGGCGAAGTTTCGGGAAGCTTCAACGGATTCTGATTCATCAGTTTTGCGGTCATATTGTAAGCTAATATCTTGACCGGCCCCGGCTACTTCTCTAATTAAAGTATAACGTAAGGCATCGGTTCCATACTTGGCCACTAATATTAAAGGATCAATACCGTTATTGGAAGATTTAGACATTTTTTTGCCGTTTTCATCCCGTACCAGTCCATGAATATAGACATCTTGAAAGGGCATTTGGTCGGTGAAATATCCGGCCATCATGGTCATTCTGGCTACCCAAAAGAAGATAATATCAAATCCTGTTACTAGGGTACTGGTAGGATAATAAGTTTTAAAATCTTCTGTATTTTCGGGCCATCCTAAAGTTGAAAAAGGCCATAAACCAGAAGAAAACCAAGTATCTAAGACATCGGGATCTTGTTCTAATTTAACATTTTTGCCGTATTTTTGTTGAGCTTTTTCTAAGGCTTCTGTTTCATTATCCGCCACAATAAAAGGCGTATGATCGGTAATTGCGTTATTAGTTTCACTGATAACATACCAAGCAGGAATTTGATGACCCCACCATAATTGACGAGAAATACACCAATCTTTTAATTTAATTAACCAATCTCGATAAACTTTTGTCCACCTTTCCGGTACAAACCGAGGTGAATTTTGTTCATCAAGAAACTTTAAGGCTTTTTGTGAAAGGGGGTCAATTTTTACAAACCATTGAGTTGATAATAACGGTTCAACTGGAACCTTTCCCCTGTCACTATAGGGAACCGCATGACGGTATTCTTCAATCTTAATTAAAAAGCCATCTTCTTCTAACTTTTTAACCATATTTTTTCTCGCTACATACCGATCTTGTCCGGCAAAAATTCCCGCATTTTCGTTTAAAGTGCCGTCCTTATTCATAATATTAATAAACGGCAAATTATGACGGTTTCCCATCTCAAAATCATTGGGGTCATGGGCCGGCGTAACTTTCACACAACCTGTCCCAAATTCAAGATCAACTAATTCATCTCCAAAGATAGGAATTTCTCGCCCCACAATGGGCAAAGTTACAGTTTTACCGATTAATTTTTGATAGCGTTTATCATTAGGATTAACAGCTACTCCCGTATCTCCTAACATGGTTTCCGGTCTTGTGGTTGCCACTTCTACATAACCGCTACCATCGGTTAAAGGATAACGAAAATGCCATAAATATCCATCAACTTCTTTACTTTCAACTTCTAAATCTGATACGGCAGATAAAGAAGCGGGACACCAGTTTACTAAATAATTGCCCCGATAAATTAACCCTGCTTCATAGAGTTTTACAAAGGCAGTTCTAACCGCTTTTGATAACCCTTCATCAAGAGTAAAACGTTCCCTTGACCAATCAGCAGATAAACCCATCCGCTTTAACTGATTAACGATTGTACCGCCAGATTCTTCCTTCCATTGCCAAGCTTTTTCTAAGAATTTTTCCCGTCCAATATCATAACGGGTTTTGCCTTCTGCTTTTAACTGCCTATCAAGAATTGTATGAACCGCTATACTCGCATGGTCAGTTCCAGGGAGACACAGGGTATTGTAGCCATTCATACGATGATACCGCACCAACACATCCATGAGACAATCTTCAAAGGCATGGCCCATGTGCAAGCTTCCCGTGACGTTGGGGGGAGGGATAACAATGCAAAAGGTTTTCCCTTGCTTGCTGCTGTCTGCTTTGAAGACTTGATGAGTTTCCCAAGCTTCTTGCCATTTGGCCTCAGTGGTTTTAGGGTCGTATTGGGTTGGTAATTCGGGTATAGTTGCAGTCATAGACGATTAAAATAGGGGTGTCTGTCGTTATCCTTATTCAAATTATGCCAGACCATCGGGATTAAAAGGTATAACTTAGATTTCAACCCCTAAGTGTTATGACCCCCGTTAACTTGGAGAACAGTGCCAGTGACGAAGCTACTAGCGACTGGTGAAAGCAAAAAAGCGACCGCCCAAGCAACCTCATGGGGTTTACCGAAGCGACGGAACGGAATCTCCGCAATGATTTTCTCTTTCACTTTATCTGGCATAGCGTTAGTCATCTGCGTCTCAATAAATCCTGGTGCCACAGCATTAGCCCGTACTCCATACCGGGCCGCCTCTAACGCGAGAGATTTCGTCAGACCAATGACACCCGCTTTAGCGGCTGCGTAATTTGTCTGACCAATGTTTCCTCTCTCACCCGAAATAGAACTGATACAGACAACTGAACCCTCTCGTCGCTCATACATCTTTGGAATCACGGGGCTTAGTGTATTGTATATTCCCTTTAAGTTAGTTTCTATGACCGCATCCCAGTCATTGATGGTTAATTTGGGAAAAAAGTTGTCTCGCGTGATTCCCGCGTTAGCGACAACTCCGTAAATCGGCCCTAATTTCTGTTCGACTTCTTCCACTGCTTGTGCCATTGCTGTCGAATCAGTCACATCGGCTTGAATGGCCAGAGAATCCTCGTCCAAATTGCGATCGCTACGATAAGTGTAAGCGACCTGACTTCCCAACTCCTTTAATAGACTAACAATTGCTGCTCCAATGCCTCGATTGCCGCCAGTCACTAAGACGACTTTGTTTTCTAATCCTAAATATTGCATATCGTCAAGTAGATGTTAACTGTTCTTTTACTTTAATCGCTCGATGGCGATCGCTGTGCCACCACCAGTGCCATGACAGACTGCTGCCAATCCTAGATGTCCATCTCTTTGCTCCAAAGCATTAAGCAGTGTCACAATAATACGCGCCCCTGAAGCACCTATGGGATGTCCCAAAGAGATCGCCCCTCCATGGACATTCAGTTTATCGTAAGGAACCCCCAAAAATCGGTTAAACAAGATATTACTCAACGCGAAAGCCTCATTGTTCTCGAATAAGTCAAAATCGGTGATTTTCATGTCTAACTTCTCTAAAAGCTTCTTGACAGCATAAATGGGAACTTCTGGAAACCGCCACGTTTCCCCGCCCGCTAAGGTTCCTTTCATGATGCGAGCAATCGGCTTGAGTCCGTGTTCTTCTACTGCCCTTTGACTTGCTAAAACCAGAGCAGCGGCCCCATCTGATATCTGACTACTATTACCCGCCGTGAATATTCCATCTGCTTTGAAAGCAGGTTTGAGTTGGGCCAGTTTCTCCTTAGTGGTATCTGGACGAATTCCTTCATCTTCTTCTACCAGTTGCACACCTTTTTTGCCCTTGACCTCAATCGGTACGATTTCGTGCTTTAATAAACCTTGCTGAGTCGCACTTGTGGCCCGCTCATGAGAATATACAGATACTTCATCGAGTTCTTCTCTGGTTACGCCATAAGTTTCTGCCAACTTTTCAGCCTGATCTCCCATCTTTTCCGATGTGGTGGGATCGCTAAGACCATCAGACACTAAGAGATCAATAATTTGCTCGGACGAATTTAGCAGTAATTTAGTTCCCCATCTAACTCGATGGGATAGTAATAATCCGCTTTGGGACATGGATTCCATGCCACCCGCAAGTACGATGTCAGCCTCACCAGCCGCGATCGCCATAGCACCGTTCATGACACTCATCATTCCTGACGAACACACCATATCCACTGCATATCCGTTGGCTGTGTCTGGAATACCCGCCTTAAACGCGGCTTGACGAGGCAATAACTGTCCATGACCAGAACGGAGTACGTTACCGAAAATGTACAAGTCTACCAAGTCCCCAGATACTCCAGCCCGTTGTAGCGCGGCCCGCATAGATATTGCGCCTAAATCCACTGGGGAAAAATCGGCCAGAACTCCGCCGAATCGACCCAAGGGCGTGCGTACTGATGAAACAATGTAGACTTGTTGCATATTCTCACTCTTATTTTGCAAATTTGATGGAACTTGATAATTGATAATTAATAATTGATAATTGATAATTAATAGGGGGAAAAAAGAAAAAAATTTTTTCTCAATCCTCTCCTTTCAAGAGAGATGTAATTATCAATTATCCATTTTTTAATCTCTCTATAATCTTGTTTCTAGAAATGTTTTCGCTTGTTTTTTCCCATCTTCAATCAGTCGATTAATGCTTTCGGGACTGCGATCAAGTTTACTTTCATAGTTGAGGCTTTTTTGTAAGTCCTCGGACATTTCTAGAAAAGGAATATAGTAAGGTTTGTCTTCTTTTTCAACAAAAGATTTGGGGATTTTGATAGGGTGTTGAACACCCATCTCGTGTAAAAACTCGTCTTTAAATGCTCCTCTTAATAAGAGATCATTAAGTCTCTCAACGCTTTGCAAACTTTGGAATAAAGAAACATTCCCTTCAAGTTCATTACGTCTATCTAAAATATCATCAGGTGAAACTGGAATCGTATCTCTGCGTGTTGGGTTCAACTTAATTACCCAAATTTCTTGGGGAAGATTTTCCAAACCAACAAAGTAGGGACTGGTCAATTCAGTGATGGGGGGATTATCTGAAAATATGCCGTCCCAATAAGCGTCTTCACCAATTTCAACGGCTGGAAAAATATTGGGAATCGCACAGGATGCCAGAATATGCTCAACTTTAATCGGTTCATGAGATGAGTTAAACATCCACAATTTTCCGGTGAGAACATTACTCGCACCCAAAAGAAGAACAGGAGAGCTTGGTTGTACTCCCCAAGAGGCGACTTCTTGGAAATCGATGTGAGCTTCTAGCAATTCCTGAAAATTGGTAAATCCACTCCTCAAACCTAATGTTTGTGTGGTAAAAGACATCAATTTCTTAAATTTTTGGGAGGCGGGACTGGTACTAAACTGTGGAAGTATTCCTTTGCTGGTAAATTCTAGGGTGTTAATGGCAAAACTATTAAACAGACGTTCTTGATAAGTTTGGGCAGTATTATCCTTCCAGAAATCAAGTAATCGCCCCGCCGCCGGATTCTCGCCTTTTTTGAGGGCGTACCAGCTTAAAGCCGCACACAAAGCTCCTCCTGATGTTCCACTTAAACTCACAATCTCAAACTTGTCTTGAATATTATTCTCAAAAAGGGTTTGAAGGGCCCCTGCTGTGAAAGCAGCATGGCTACCGCCTCCCTGACAAGCGATCGCAATTTTAGTTTTCATGAACACTCCTCAAAATTACTGCTACAGATTATAGTTGAGTCCGAATTTATTTGCCAATGAATAATACTAAGCCACTATATACATGGATGTTTAAGATTACATTAAATTATTCTTGTCGTAAACTACCTGACCTTTAATAACTTGGTGTTAACATTTTCCCTAATTATGAAGTTCGCGCTATTGTATTCTTGAAGCGTTAATATGAAATTCTCAATAAAGGAACAAAAAATGGAAAATGCCTGGCAGGATTTCTTTCCCAAATTTGAATCTGGAGAAGACTGGCAAGAATCCTTAAATAACTACACGCAAAAGCTACGACATCAGGTTGAGTACACCGAGAAGCTACGCCATCAGGTTGAAGAATTATTAATGGGAACGCTCAAAAATAGTCAAGATCCAGCAGAATTATGGCAGATCTATATTCAAGAGATGCAGAAGTTTAACCAACTTTGGGTAGATGGGTTAGGGGCATCTATCGAATCACTCGGTAAGCCTGAGAAAATGAGTGCTAGTCAACCTTGGATTGAGCTAAACAACCTCTACTGGAACTTAATGTATGAGAAAACCTTGGGCAGTTTGACTCAGATTCCCTTGTGGGGCCAGAGTCGCAGCTTTAACCAAAAATTAATGAAAGCATTTGATGCTTGGGAGAAACTCTATCCGACGAGCATTAATTATCAGATAGTTTTAACTGAGATTCAACTGCAATCTTTTGAAGAACTAATGCAAGAGATGATCTCCTTGGCAGAAACGGGGGAAAAAGTTAAAGACTGGCAACAGTTTCAACAACTGTGGTGTCGCACTGCTGATAAAGTATTTGAAAAAGCATTTTGCTCAGAAGACAATCTCAAGGTTCGGGGCAAATTTTTGAATGCCATGAATCAGCATAAACTCTGTCAGCAAGAGTTAATGGAAGTATGGATGAAAATGATGAATATGCCCATACGCAGCGAAGTGGATGAAGTTCATAAAAGTATCTACGAGTTGCGAAAAGAAGTTAAGAACCTCAAAAAAACTTTAGCTAAATATGAAGCTCAGGCGCAAACAATTTCGCAAGATTCAGAAGAAATACCAACTCAGACATCTGATTGAATTTGAATAACAATAGGACTTACCAAACTGTAGGGGCAATTCATGAATTGCCCCTACAATAAAACACTATGTATACAGGCTTTGCCTAAGTCCTGAACAATAAACATTTACCACAAGGAAATATAAAACCATGCTGCCGTTTCTAATGATGCCAATGCCTTTTGAGGAAGCCGTCGAAAAGTATACTGAAATCGCAAAAAAAATGGCCAAAGGTTCCCCAAATTTGAGTCACCTACGGGAAGAAGACCTCGAAATTGGGGTAACACCTAAAGAGGTGGTCTATCGTGAGGACAAAGTTGTTTTATACCGCTTTAAGCCAGTAGTAGAACAGCCATTGAGCATTCCTGTCCTGATGGTTTATGCCTTGATCAATCGTCCTCTGATCGTTGATTTACAAGAAAATCGCTCATTAGTTGCTAATTTACTGAAATTGGGTTTGGATATTTATCTAATTGATTGGGGCTATCCTACCAGGGCTGACCGTTGGCTGACTCTAGATGACTATATTAATGGCTATCTTAATAACTGTGTTGATTTCATCAGAACAAAGCATAATTTAGACAAAATTAATCTGCTAGGAATTTGTCAGGGTGGAATATTTACTCTCTGCTACAGTGCTATCTATCAAGAAAAGGTTAAAAACCTAATTGTAATGATTGCCCCAGTCGATTTTAAACTCTCAAATACACTTTTGAATATGCAGGGGGGCTGCACTCTGAGGGCAGAAGCTTTCAATGTTGATCTAATGGTGGATGCTTTAGGTAATATCCCCGGCGAGTATCTCAACTTCGAGTTTGTGAGGCTAAAACCTTGGCAGCTAGGGATTCAGAAATATATAGATTTTATAGACATCATGGATGACGAAGACAAGCTGATTAACTTTCTGCGTATGGAAAAGTGGATCTTTGATAGTCCTGATCTTGCGGGGGAAACCTACCGACAGTTTCTTAAGGATTTCTATCAGGAAAATAAGTTAATTAAAGGTGAAGTAATAATTGGAGATAATCAGATAAATTTAGGTGATATTCAATTACCTGTACTTAATCTGTATGCCGAAAAGGATCATTTAGTCCCCCCTGCGTCTTCCTTAGCCTTAGAAAAGTATATTGGTACAAAAGACTATACAGTGCATTCTTTCCCCGTCGGACACATCGGTATGTATGTTAGTAGCAAAGTACAACAACACCTACCTCCCGTGATTGCAGAATGGCTGAAAATACGTTCTTAATAGGTCATTGCGAACGGATTGCTTCGCTAAGGCTCGCAATGACAACTTTTTTCGAGAATGAAACAGCCCTGATTCTAGGCTGTTTTTTTCGTCATTTGGAAAAAGCTATCCCATAATTGCTTTTGGGTTTCTATTGCTAAATGCGCTGTTACTTGTTGAGCATTGAGGGAAGAATTGATGAGTTCTCGTTGAAAATCTAGAGCTTTCTCTAAGCTTTCCGGGAAACTTGTCTGACTTGTCCCACCATCCATACTATCTATCAATTTGTAAATAAGCTTTTGCTGTGACTCAAACAACTCAGTTTGGGACTCTTCCCAGAGTTTTAAAAGCTTTTGGTTCGACTCATTAAACTGTTTTTGAGAATCCGTAAAAAAACTACTATTACTCATTAGATTGTTACTCCCTATCATCAGAAAATTGGGTAGAAACCCCGTCCTAAGCGCGATAGCGGAGGACGGCTTTGTATTTGTCCCATTACCGCCTTGGGGTTGCTTGATTCGGTGTGCTTTTGTATTGCACTTTCAATGGGACAATTACCATCTCAAACCTTACAACCCTGTACGCATAATGTTTTGCTCTTAAGGAGCGGGTGTGGTCTTGGGGGTTTCCCCCATGAACAACCCGCGTGAGCCTCCCATTTCTGGGGTAATGTTAGCTTCGACCTGTTACAAGAGCTTGTTAGGCTGAAAGCACTGTCTCAGTGACCTTAAGACTGTTTAACTTTCAACGACAGAGCAGGGGACTAGCTTCGCATCCGCAGGGTGTCTTGACTCAAGTAACGGCTACCCTTCGACAAGCTCAGGGTGGTCTGGTCAGAATGGCTTGCTAGATTTCTCTTTCAAGCCTCATGCCTAAAGGGCTGAGGTTCCTGACTATTGAGCATTTGAAGTCGTAGTATCATTATAGCAGGGGTTGTCGGGACTGTGCGCCATAAAATGTGGGGCTTGAACCCCTAATTTTTCGGTAATATTAGTCCTTCGACGATGGATTCTTGCCGATCGCCGCGCGTAAGGAATCAGAGAGTTTATCGGCCGTCCGCGCGGCTATCAATCCCGAAAAAGTAGCGACCCCAACCGTTGCGAGGCAAGTTAGGGTGGAGCCTGTCGGGCCACCGACCCCCTGCACCATCGCCATGGCTGTCAGAGGTAGCCGATAGCCACCGGCGATCCCGGCCGCCGCCCCGGCCGCCCCCGCCAGATCCGATGACACCCCGAAGGCATCAGCGAACACCCGGCCCCCCAAGTCACCGATCGCTAGGAAAGGTACAAACACTCCACCACACCCTCCCGCCACAACCGCGGCAGTGGTGAATGCCGCTCGGAGCAAGGATACTGCCAGCAGGTGGTAAGGGGTAGGATCTGCGGTTTCGGCCCAGACGATGGCCGCTCCACCCGGACCGAAAGCCGCCGCCGGAGATGCGATTTGTGCTATCACGAGTGCCAGCACCAGCATGGCCAGACCCCCGAACAGCAGACGAACAGCCGGACGGGTCTGTAAGCCTCTAGCCCAGTAGATCGCCTCGCCCGATAGGGATGTAATAACACCCGCGAGTGCTCCGATGAACAACGCGGCCCCCACCGCGTTCCACAAGTCAGCAGGGGGAACCCTAGGCACGACCAGCCGGATCAGACTGAGGTTGAAGACAATGTTGACCCCCCAACCCATTAGTCCCCCCGCTAACATCGCGGCCGCCCGTTCCGGGGTAAGGGGAATTTTTCGGCGCAGCCCCAACTCGAACATGAAGAAGCTACCCACCAGAGGGATACCCATTAGGGCTGACACCGCCGCCGCACCACCACCGATCGCGGAGGGACGTACCAGCCAGCCTAGTCCTGGATTGCGGCTACCCACCCAGACTCCTGTCGCTACGCCGATATGGGCCGCAGGGGATTCGGTTCCCATCGCCACTCCCAACCCGACCGTGGACAAGATGGCGAGGGCGCGCAACGGGGCCCGCTTCCAAGGAAACCGCTCCTCTACTCCGGCCGTGTTCACCACGTCACCGGTCAGATCGGCTCGAGCGACATCATGAGGGAAAATGTACCAACTCAGTTTAGCAGGCCGATCAAGATTTTCGTCCTGAAGCGGAGCTAATGTTTGTAAGGGCGCGCCCTTACCTAGTCCGTTCAGTACCAGTACCGCTAACGTAACACCGAGCAGTGGCAGAAGCAGCATCCAGAGAGTCCCTAGGCCGGAGACGAAATCGAGAACTTGCTTGATCGCTTGAGTCAGCATCACCGCAGTCAGGGAGCCAACCAACCCTCCGAGGGAACCACCGATCGCCCATGTGCCGACTCCCTTAAACAGACGTAGTAAATTGCTATTTGCCATATATTTCTTCGTGATCGTTGAAATGCTTGTCAATTCTTAAATTTAGGGGTTTTCACTCATCCGAGTGCATTAAAAAACTTATCCGTTCCGATTCCCCGAATTAATTCCAAAGGTCGGCGTTTGATAATCCGTCGGTAGATAATTTTCGGGAATGGTTGAATGATTACCATCGCGAAGGGCGAAATAATTGGGAGATAGGATCTCGATCCCAACTTCGTTACATTTATCCTGCATATTCTGATGTAGTTCCGAATAGATAATTGGAAACAATTGCGGTTGATCGGTGTACGCGTTTAACTGATAGGCCACTGAGAAATCATCGAGACTCGATTGCAGGACGAAAGGAGCGGGATCGGCGAGAATATGTTCTGTCGCTAGTGCCGCGTCGATGAGGACAGTGTGAACCTTTCGCCACGGCACATCGTAACCTAGCGTAATCGTGGTTTGAAGGATCAGGGGACGATCAAATTCCCTCTGGGAGACGCTAAGATTCACCACGTTCGTATTTAAAAGAGCCGAATTCGGGATCGTGACGATGCGATTCGCGGGAGTACGGACGCGGGTAACTAATAACGTTTTCTCGATCACGTCTCCCGTCACATCGCCGATCGAGATAACATCCCGCAGTTGAAACGCGCGGGTATAGATTAAAATCACTCCCCCGACGATATTGGAGATCACCGAAGTGGAACCGAGGGAAAATAAAATCCCGATAAAAACCGATATCCCTTGAAACGCGGGAGAATAAAACCCCGGCAGGTAGGGAAACGCGAGTATCGTGGCTAGAGCTATGATGAGGAATTGCAAAATATTATAGGTCGGCCCCGCCCAGTCGGGATAAAACCCCTGCACCCGAAGATTTCCCTGCTTGATCGCCGTAAAAAATGGTCGGATCGTTTTCAGAACATAGTAGGTGATCGCGGCGATGATAGCGACGATGAAAAGATTCGGCAGATAAATGGCGATCTGTTTAGCGACCAGATCCATCGCATCGAGGAAATAGGTGAGAAAGTTATCGCCGAATGGTCTCGTCCACGGGAAGAACCGTAGTACGAAAGTCAAATAGAAACAAACTAAGGTTAAAATTACCAGAAAGCGAAGGAATTTCAGAATCCGCAGAACAATATTCCCGATTCTCTCCGGTGACAGGATTTCAAAACTCTGAATTCCCCATCCCGGAACTAGCGAGACGATCACCCGTCGGATCGCGAAAAAAATTCGCTCCGATAGGAATAGAATCGCGGCGATTAATAAATATAACACCACCGTGGTGATCGCTGTATAGATCGCGCCCCGTAATAAATGATCGGCTTGGCGAGCGCTCCGGTAGCGTTTGATCGCCGTTTTCACTTCCTCTAGCGCGTGGTTCGCTATTTGCGTCTGGGTTCCCTGATACAGTTTGGCATCTTGGGGGGTAACGGTGAGGATCACCTTATCCCCTAAAATAATCGAGGGGGAGTTATCCGTCGGATCGACTCGAATCGTCAGATCATTCGGAGAAAGACTGTGATCCGCGGCAATTTTCTCGATCCGTCGCGAGATAGAGAGCGCTCTCTCCTCCGCGTTCAACGGCCCTGTACCGTGATGCACCGGAAAGAGGGTATAACCGTCTATGGTTACGGGAAAACCTTCTCCAAGGGTTTCTAGGGTAGCCTGTGGTGACGGGCTAGGATTGGGGGTTTGTTGTTGAGCGTATCCCGTTATCGAAAGACCCAGTACGAGGAACAAAGCAAGACAAAAACCGATAAGAACGTTGCGGAATCTTTTCATGGCCTAGTGAAGTGCGATGTGGCGATCAATCGGTCGGAAAAACTATTATAGACAATGTTATCACCCTTTCTTTAAGTTAGTAAAGGTTACGAGGAAATTTCCTCCATCTCCTTCAATTTTGCTTTTTTGTTATCTCTTAATGATTGTTTGATGATAGGACTTAACCAAGTAAAATATAAAGCAATGGATAACAAGAAAAATCCTAACCCCAATATTTTAACATTGTCCCAATTCTTCATCATAATCATCATCCCTAACAAAAATAGAGATAGTTGCCAAGGAACAGCAATAAACGTAGATATAATATCAAATTTATGTTCTCTCGTTAACCCTTTACTAAATTCTCCCCAGAAGCCAAAAGGTTTGGTTGTATTATAAAAATTTTCGACTACTTTTTTATCGGTTTTATAGGCTTCGGGAGTTGCATAAGTGCCAATAATACAGCCTAATAATGAACAAATAGCAGGGACAAAAAAGAGAATATATTCTTGATTTTGAGGATTATTTGTTAAGGGTAAAATAACCGCTTTCGTCAGAATTGCTGCAATCATTCCCCCTAAAGTTCCCCAAGCAAACCCATAACCATTAAATTCCCACCAATACCACCGTAATAATAGAGGAATTCCTAATCCAACTCCTAACCCCAAAGATAACCAACCCCAAATCTCATTAATATTACTCAAATTAAAGCTAAAAAACAACCCGACCCCAACAATTAAAATAGAAGCTAAACGACTTTGAAAAACTAATTTTTTATTGTGTTCTTCAGAATCAATTTGAGTCCCTTGATTTTGATGCTTTTTGAGCATATAAGGTTCATATATATCATTTGTCCAATAAGCAGCACTCGCATTAATAATTGAGGAAAAAGTTGACATTGCGGCGGCCATAAAACAAGCGACCAATAATCCTTTTAAACCTGTAGGAACATAAGTATTGATGACAATGGGTAAGATTAATTCAGGGTCAGTAATAGGTGAACTATGAGTTAAACCATAGTGAATCCCTAACATAGCAAAAGCAGCAATCAGGGGCCAACGAAAGGCCATTGAAACAATCCAAAACAAAGATAAAAATGCAGTATCTTGTTCACTTCTTGCCGCAAAATATCGTTGAGCCATATATCCTCCTGCCCCGCTACAACCTTCAATTACTGTTTTGAGGAGGTAAAATAATATGACTCCACCAAACAGATTAAAAATTGCATAATTACCAGGCAAATCTGCTGTAAAAGGAGGATAAATATTACTCCAGTCTGCAAAATTCCAATCCTTAATCAAGAAACTATCACCATCAGGAATAGATACGGAAAATGTCTCAGGGAGTGTCACCGTTGTCCAAGATAACCAGGAAATATAAATGACTGCACTAAGAATTAATAGCCCTTGAAAAACATCCGTCCAAATTACTCCACTAAAGCCACTAGCGATGGTATAAACTGCTGCTAAAACCACTAATAATATTGAAGCAAAGCGATCATCAATTCCCATTAAATTGCCAATAAATTTACCGCCACCAATGGAAAAATAACTCATTGCCCCAATAGCAAAGACAATATTAGAAACAGCACTAATAAGACGGGCAAAATCTCCCCCTTTGCCTTTTCCAAAGCGGAAAATCATCCACTCTGCCGTCGTCATGACTCGCCTTTCTTTTCCATTTTCAGTAATAACTGCCCTTCTTGTCCATTTTCCCATAAAAATCATTAAAAATGCCATAATTAGCACAATTCCGCCCCGAATCTCAATAAAAAAGCCTTGAGTTCCCAAGGCATAAACCAGGGCAGCAATAACCATTGTTCCAGCAATATCCACATTAGAAGCCATTCCTGAAGCCCCTAACGCCCACCAGGGGAAATTTCCTAAGTGATAGTCTTCTAAACTTTGTTGATCATCATTTCTGCGTAATGAACGCCATAAACCAGGAATATCTTTTTTATTAAACAGGAAATAACTAATATCTTTTCTTTTGCGAAATAAAAGGGGCATAAAGCCAATAATCAGCGTAACAATTAAGTAAACTAGGATAATGAGATAATCAATAGGTTGCATAGGCGTTAGACCATAAGGGGATTAGGGCAGAAGCATAACACTCCTAGTGCCAATTAGTCAAGCTATCTCGATTAATAAATCTTTACATTTTTATCGATGATAATTTTAGCTTTAATATTGGGAATAATAACTATTAGGAATGACGCAACGGCGACCTAATTTGTGTTTTTTGTAGGGGCAATTCATGAATTGTCCCTACAAGTAGCTTCTGTAAAAATTATTCATATTACGGATGACAATAAAATGGCTAATAATGGTAATACTTTAAGAGAAGATAGTAATAATCTAGTTAGTTTGGATTATAGTGATATACTGAACAAAATTATTGAAGTTTTACAAAGTGATAAATCTCAGCAACTTTTTAAAGTGTCTGAGGACGGTAAGCGACTTCTAATGAATATTGATGAAATTGCTTATCAAGTTGCTTGTTTATCTATTGCTAGTCCTTTTAGTGATACAGCTAAAGGTACTAAATGTGCTTCTATTAACTTAAGAACAGATTTAGAAAATCAGTTTAGCAGTCAGCTTAAAAATATTCAGAAAAAAATCAAGCATTTATTGCAAAAATCTTTACGTAAACCTGACAATCAAAGTCGATCAATTCAAGAATATATAGATAGTATAGCAATACCTTTAACTGATTTTAAAGGAGCCATAGAAAATAACAAATTAGGGTTTAATTATCCTTTTGATAAGGAAAATAATGATTTACAAAAGCAACGGTTAACTGTTCCCAAAGATCATCCAGATATTAAGCCATTATTAAGGTTTCATAAGCTAACAATTAATGTCAAAAAACCAACCAGTTTTTTAGCTGAATTAAAAAATAGTTTAGCGAATTTTATTGATGGTGAAGAAGACGATAAAAATAGATTCTCTGAAGATGAGCAAGAAAACTTAAAAGAAATTCTTGAAAGTTTATTTGAAAATCAAGATCAGCAAGATAATGGAATTGGTTTAATCAAAAAGCTGATGGTAGAAGAAGCTTTAGGTAAACTTCAAAAAGCTGCTAAAATTCAATATTTATATTTTTTATATGAGCAAGTTAAAACTAAAGATAATGCCATTTATCTCAAAGATTTAATCAGACGACTTGAGATGATAGAAACTTATATTAATGATAAAAATAAACCTGATGAATATTATAAAGTTTATTATCAAGGAGTGGACGTTAATTATCGGGAATTTTTCAACACTTCTTATGCTTTTGAATATTTGCCAATTATTCCTAAAATAGAAGGTTACTTAGGAGAAATTAACGATAAAAATAAGGAACAACAAGAGTTTGTCTTTGGATTAAAATTAAAATTAAATGGCAAAGTACAGACAGAAGGAGGAATTGATTCTTTTAATTATCATCTTAGTTGTCTTGATTTAGATAGCAAAGAAAATAAAGATAAATTAGGAAATGAAATTGAGAAAAGTAAACTGATAACAAAAGCCTTAAAAATTGTCTTTTTATATTACTTTGTTTTTGCTTCTCGTAGTAATCCTTTAGCTGATGATTATGAAAGATCTTCAGAATTAAATTATGATCCACAAAAAGGATTTGAACAATTTATTTTGCCAATTCTTAAGGGTTCTGATGATCAAAAGAAAAAGAACTTATTTAATCAAATTAAAAAAGGATTTGAACAATATAATATCCCAGTTAAAATTAATAGACTAAAATCTTTATTGACAGACTTAATTAAAAACCCTAATTCTTTAAAGACGGGAAAATATGACCTTAAAATTAGTGTTAGTAAAGGTATTTTAGAAAAAGATGCAGATACTATAGATAGTAATAATACCTTATTTAAACCAGGATTAAATACTAAAGCTGCTTTAAAATATATTTCTATTGATAAAGCATCGGTTAATAGTGAATCATTGTGTCGTCTTACAGTTGAGATGAAAATCAATGATATTCGCTACTTTCCAACTCAAGAAAAGCAGACATTTCGTATGGAGTATGATTTACGAGACATAAAAACTATCCCTATTGTTTTATTTCCCAAAGAAAATCGATGTCAAACAATTTATAACGATAATTTTAAAGAGAATAACCTTATTGTTTGTTATTATAACTATGAACGTCTCAAAAAAGAAATTTTTAATAATGCAGATAATCCTAAAGCTTTTTGGTATCAGCTAACTTTTTCTTTATTAAAATATATTAGCTTGAAAGTCTTCTTAGATGAAGCAAAAAACCCCTTATTTATTCCTTTATTACGTCTCCATTTGACTGATGGGGAAGATGCTTCACCAGAAGAAAAATTCATGAGATCTTGTTCTTATGTTTTATCTCATATTTTCAATGAAAAGCATCGTTTTAGTTCTCAAGGATTTTGTATTAAGAACATTAATACATTTAAAATTCGTAATAGTCTAAGTTCCCTTTATTCTATTCTTCCTAAAATCTTTTCTTTTGATAATTATAGACCTAAATTAGATAAATTAGCGATCATTGTTGTTTCTAGTCGAGAATGCGATCGCCATCATCAACATGATTATAAAATTACTAATATGATGGGAGAAGTCATTTGTCTATATCGTCAAAAAGATCAGAAAAAAGATCAGACAATTAGACTGTATAATCAAGGAACTTTTGCTAATAATTATAATAGTCAACAGATCCATAATAACCCTGATATTTTAATTGAGAAAGTAAATGAACTTTATAAGCAAGGTTATCGTCATTTTTTATATATTGCAAAATCTCCCTATTCTAGTTCTTTAAACATTACAGGAACAGATAAAGACCTATTTTTTATGTCACCCCAAATTATTCGAGCTTTAAAAGGAGATAAAGAAGACATTAAAATTTATCCCATTTTCTTTGATAAATATTCTGCTGTTAAAGTTAAAAATGCTCAACTAGAAGTAAATTCTCTTTATATTCAAGATCCTTCAGAATTACTGACAATTATGGAAGATTCTAGTCAACAATCACTTGTATTTTTTAATTTATTTAATGGTATTACTATCGCTAAAGATACTCACTATAATGGAGTCATATCTTATACAACCTTATTAAATATTTATGAGGGAATTTTAGATGATATGGATATTCGTTTAGGATTAATTAATGATAATCAGATGAAAACTGATCTGCTTAACTATCTGACACTTTTTCATTTTTCTCGGTATGAAGCAGCGTCAGGGAAAATTAATTTAAAATTAGATCCTTATAAAAAACTAATTGGTGATGACTCTGTGGGTGCATTATCAATCTTTAAACATAGTAATAATAAAACTGAGTTTAATTCCCTAGCTTTTCTTGCAGAAGTCAGAAGATTGTTAAATATTAAACCAGATAATGAGGAAACAGAGTTATGTCAAAGTTAGGAGAAAAATTAGGATTTTTGTTTGAAGTTGGGTTCAATATTGGACTCCTGACTTATATTAAACAAAACGATATTAAAAATAGTTTTGGTGATTTATACTCCCAAGATTTACAACAGTTAAAATTTCCACGAATCATTAAAAAACTAGCGGATAGTGAAAATATAAATAGTGACTCAGATCGAAAAATCATCCAAAAGTGGGTACTATTTTTTTTGCAAAAATCTTTTTTATCTGGATTAAACTTTTTTCAAGAATACCTAGATGCAATCGGAGTCAAACGAGATAATTATAAGGAGTTAGAAATTATTTATTATCAATGTTATTTTCATGGTGATAATAGTTTAGGAACTTATACTGATAAAGGAGAAACAGCAGGATATAAAGCCGTTCTTTCTCAGTTAAAAAATGTAGAACATATTGATCAATATAAAGAGAGGGGAGAATTTTTAAAAGCAGATACTTTAATGCTGGTTAAATCTAAAAATCAATATAATATCTTATGTCTTGATTATTCAATATTTTCTATTAAAGAAATTTATGAATTAGATGATGTTCACAGTATTGAAGTCCTAAAAAAAATCTTACTAAAAGAAATTAGTTATTTAAAAAGGAAAAGCGTTTTTTCTCAGTTGGGGTTAGATACTAAAAATCCAGGAATTAATTTATCTGACAGTTTAGCAACTCATTACACTGCTTTTATTACTAAAGACAAAGAAATCGTTAAAATGATACAAGCGGGAAGTTATGCTTATAGTTTCTTTCAATTTCTTGGTTATCATAATCTTCTCAAAGATGATATTTCTCTAACTTTTAATATTCTTGGATATAGCGATCGCGGTATTAGTTCGATGACGCTGAATAATAGTCAGGACAATTTAGATATCCTCAAAACTTGTCACCATATTTATAAAAATAAACCCCAAGGTCAACAAATTTCAACTGCACGTAAAAATATTTTAGACGTGATTAAACGCAAAGCAGCAAACAGCTTTAAGGATGGAAAAAACTTTCTCTATCCTATGTTAAATATTCCTGAGAATGGGATTACTTCTTTTGTTCATCAAGAGAAAATAGATGATTTTTATAGTCCTATTTCTAAGATTCCTGATAATATTGCTAAACAATTCAATTTAGATTCTAATTTAGATCTAAGAAATGCACATCAAGAATTGATTAAGAGAGAATTAGAATCTGATAAAAGTTATATTTTTTTAACAGGAAATCCTGGAATTGGTAAAACAACTGCTATTACTGAATTTTTAAAGCAAGAAAGAATTTTAAAAGAAGGCTTTTTATTACTTTATATCAGTCCAAGAATACAAGTAAATTTAGATATTATTGAAAAATTTAGCGACAAAGAAAGTCATCAACTCTGTGATGATCGCATTTTCACTATGACTACTAATTCTCATTTAATTAGTAGAAATAAAGGACAAATTACTGTTAATTATCTTTCAAATTTACACCCAAAGGATAAATTTATCAGACAAAATATTCATTTTATTAACCAAAAATCAGAATTAGACTTAGAGTATTTAAACCAATCCAGAATTTATCGTCACAGTGAAGATATACTAAAAGATCAAGGTAACAATAATAAAGGCGTTTTACGCAGTATTGCTGAAGCGATAAATACTCTAATTAGTCAACAAGAATCTAATAATATTGTTGCGACTGTAGCGATGCAATCATATCAAAAAAATCATCAAGGAGATACCATAACAAATTTATCAAGAATATTTTCTAGTGCTTATAATTCAAGAAAAGGAGAGGTTATTGATGGTGAGATGGAAAAGATAGCTAAGAGAATTAAGCATTTATTTTTTATGATAGATGAAATTACCGGAGATGAAAGCGGAGTTTCTTTTCTTCATGGAATTACGAAAATTATTGACAAACAGTTTAATTTATTGAATAGCAAATATGGATTTAATACTAAAATAATTGTTGCTGATGCTTCTATTGTTGATCCAGATGTCATTACGAATCATCTTTCTGATAGTTCACCAGAACCAAATAAAATCTTTTTTAGACAAGCTTCTAATTCTTTACCTTTATCATTACAGGATTTTGAGTTTAAGCAGAAACCCGCAGTTATTATTAACACTAATTCCTATCCTGCTAACTGTTTAAATATCACCTATAAGGTTTTTATTGAATCCCTCGAATTTGATGAGCAAATTTATAAAGAAAAAGCCTTAAAAAAAGCAATTCAAAATCAAATAATAGAAGACATACAACAACTTTTGAGAACCTATCCTTTAGAACAAATTATTGTTTATATTCAGGATAAAGGAAGATTAAAAGATTTAATTGAAAACATTGAAAAGTCTCAAGAATTTGAATATCAAAAACATTATCTAGAAATTCATGCGAGTCTATCTGATAGCGATAAAAAAGAAATTAATAAATATCTAAATCAAGATACACTTAAAGTAATTTTTACGACTGCTTCTGCAAGTCGCGGATTATCTTTTCCCAAAGTTAAACACATTCTGGTTGAAATTCCTAGATTTGAAATTGAAAAAAACTTAATGGAAGTGATTCAAGTTATTTATAGAGGGAGAGGAAATAAAGATATTGATCAACAGGATAAACAATTAATATTTTATCTTGCTGAACAAGCAATTTATGATGGGGAAGAAGACAAGGAAAATCGTCAGTTAGCGATTCAAGAAAGTGTTTTATCACTGATCAATATTTTATTGATCTTAAAAACATCAATTATGACTAGAATTATGGGGTCAGGAAAAATTGGTAAGAATGATTTTTTAATGATTCCCATTGGAGGTAAATCTATTTCTGCTGCTGGTGAAACCTTTAGCAGTAAGATTAATAGTCTTATTAAACAGCTTAGAAAAGAACATAAAAAATATGCAAATTATCAACAATTAGAACAGGTTTACAGTTACCTTGAATATATTTTAAGAGAATGTGAGATTGTTTTGAATGATTCGGTTAAATCTCAATCTCAATCTAAATCAGGAGTATCTTATCTCGATTTCCGTTCTGAATTATCAGATAACTTTCTACAAATTATTACTCATAGTTTTTATGAATTATTAAACTATTTTCCTCTGGAAAGCAGTCATATAAGTGGTAGTTTATTAGTCGTTCCCATTATTGATAAAAAGATAAAAGAAAGATATAAAATAAAACTTGAGCAAAAACCACAACAATTAAATTATCAACAATTAATCAAAAACCTCAAAGATCTTCAGTATAGTAAAAAACTTCCAGATAACTTAAAATCATCGATTAAAGATGCGATAGACTTTATCAAAATCTTATCGGAGAAACCGAATAAAACTCAAACCCTTGAACAACACAGTACATATTTAGATCAATATTATGCTATTCCTTTATTTGCTTTTATTAGTGCGGAAATTATAGAACAATATTTTATAGATAATGAAGAAGAATCAAGCGAACATAAATTTAGAGATATTCTCAGTTATTATATTCATTCACTCTACCCAGTCACCCATACCTTACCCATTGGTCATCAATATCAAGAATTTCCCTTTATTGTCTTTAGAAGTTATAGTTTAAATGAAATGAGAACTAAATTATTTACTGATAAATATTTTTTGAATTCTCATGAAATTAATGTTTTAAGTTTAATTCTTTCCACAACAGATAACTAAATGTCAAAAAAACAAAAAAATGTGTTATGATTAAAAATAAAATCAATGATCACTACAAAAGTCAATTACATAACTCCTACTCTTTACGAAAAAGATTTTTATTTGTGGTTAGAAACAACTGCTAAGTTATTACGAGATCGCCAACTTAATCAACTTGACTATGAAAATTTAATTGAAGAAATTGAAGCAATGGGAAGGAGTGAAAAACACGCACTAGAAAGTAATCTCATTGTTGTTTTAATGCACTTATTAAAATACCAATATCAACCAGAAAAGCGTTCTAAAAGCTGGTTATCTTCTATTTTTGAACACCGTAGGAGACTTGTAAAAACCCTTCAATCTAGTCCTAGTTTGAAAGTTTATTATCAGGAAGTGTTTAATGAATGTTATGAATATGCGGTAAAACAAGCGAGTATTGAAACTGGTTTACTGCTTGAAAATTTTCCTAATATTAGTCTTTTTACTCAGGAAGAAACTTTAGATTTTGACTTTTTACCAAAGTAATGACATAAACTTATTCTTCTTATGCGATCGCTTGACAAATAATCAATAATGATATCTACATTGAGCAATCAGAATGTCCTGATTTTCTACAGCATATACTAGACGGTGTTCTTGATCAATACGACGTGACCAAAAACCTGACCAATTGTGTTTAAGCGGTTCAGGGTTTCCCATTCCTTCAAAGGGATGACGTTTAATATCCTCAATCAATTTATTGATACGCTTGGTCATTTTTTTGTCTATTTGTTGCCAGTATAAATAATCTTGCCAAGCTTGTTCCGACCATTTTAGAATCATTCTTCAATTAACTCTCTTTCGATACCTTTGCCACTTCTGAGTTGTTCTATTGCTGTATTTAATCTCTCTGCATTTTTTGGACTTGCCATTAAATAAGCGGTTTCTCTTTCGGATGCTATATCATTCCATAAATCAATAGGAACAATAACTGCAACGGTTTTTCCTTGTTCATCGGATACATATTGAATATCAGTGGAGTTCATTGGTTGTTAACACCTCAATTGAGTTTTTCCTACAACTATTATGGTGCGATCGCATTATTTAGCGATCGCCTGGTCTTTTAATGGTTAAAATGTTGATTAATAGCTTGTTCCATAATAGCGATCGCTTCTGGTGTAGTGGGAGAGGGATACCAAGGTACGTCTTGATTATCTGTTTTGAGGCGATCAGCAAGAGCATAAAAAGCTTCCGTATCTTCTTTATGGGTAAGGACATAAGCTTTTAATTCTGCTTTACTCATACGTTGAAAATCGACTTTCATTGAATAAATCTCCATAAACCATTGTGATCAATTTGTATTTGCAGTTCTTCTCCAGCAAAGATAAATATTATGCTGTCCCGTTCATCAAAACGTAATAGCTCAATTGAATGATAAAAAGTTGTTAGATATTGACATAATCTAATGCAAACTAATCCTTGTTCTGGGGTTGGCAAAGTATCTTTACCTCGAATCATTGATCATTATTATAGTGCGATTACTTGACCGATAATCATAATCATAATTCTACCTTCTAAATTCTAAATTCTAAATTCTCCCCTACCCTCCTATTAACCGCAAAAAATGCACGTTTCCTGAACTATCCCCCGCAACAATAACCCCATCCGCAGCAACCGCAACGCAATTTATGTCAGCTTCAGCAGTAAAGGTAGCGATACATTTTCCCGTTACTAAATCCCAAATTTTGAGGGTATTGTCCCCATTCCCAGAAATGACCTGTTTGCCATCGGCAGTCACTGTCACTGAGTAAACCCGACCACTATGACCCGTGAGAGTCTTTTCTAAGTTCCCTGTGGCTAAATCCCAAATTTTCAGGGTATTGTCCCGACTCCCAGAAATGACCTGTTTGCCATCGGGAGTCACTGTCACTGAGTAAACCATACTACTATGACCCGTGAGAGTGTTTTCTAAGTTCCCTGTGGCTAAATCCCACACTTTCAGAGTGTAATCCCGACTCCCAGAAATAACCTTTTTGCCATCGGGAGTTAGTTCTAATGTTTCTACTGAGCTACTATGACCTGTAAGAGTCCGAATTAAAGGTTGTGCAAGGGGTGAGGAAATAGTTGGACTCAGCAGACATAACCAAGGTTGATCTTGATACTGTTGAGTGTTTTTTAAAAACCTATTAATATTAGGTAAATGTTGATAATTTACTAATAACCTTGTCAGTTCTTTTGCTAATTGATTGGTATCTTTATCCAGAATATGCCCTGACATATACAAAGCTTTTTGAATTAATCTGAGTTGTTCCCAACTTTCATGGTTTTGAACTAAATCATAATCCTCAATTAATTCTGCTACTCCTAATTTATCTAGCTTTACTTGAAGATAATTAAAATCTGTCAATAACTGACACAACCGATCAAATTGTTGACCCTTGGCTAATTCTTTAGCCAAATCTTTTAAAATAAATTCCTGTTTTTCAGGAGTTGCTGCTTTAAATTTGTCAAGTAATTTACTCATTTTAATTTTTCATTATTGATATCGTAGGGGTTTAACACCGTTAAACCCCCTATTATTGAGGCATAAATCAGGACATAATGGAGGGCATAATGGTATTATGCCCCTACAGAAATATTGTAGGGGTTTAACACTGTTAAACCCAATATTATTGAGGCATAAATCAGAACATAATGGAGGGCATAATGGTATTATGCCCCTACGGGAATATCGTAGGGGTTTAACACTGTTAAACCCAATATTATTATTATTCATCTTCCTCATCATCCCCATATAACTCTTGCCATAATCTATCAGCAATTATCCCATGAATATTAGTAATTTCAACCCCTGCTGCTTTCACCATTTCATCACTCTTGAGGAAGTCAGCAAAACTCTGATGATAAACCTTATAACGGGTTTCTCCATCAACAGGAATTTTATCAATAAATTGTGACCATTCGTTGAGAACTTCTTGTACTCTATATTCAGTCACTTGTAATTCTCCCACTGTGGCAAATTCAGATAATAACTGTCGAGAAATGGGACGACTAACCACCGTTAATAGATAGACAATATTAATTTTAATTCTATCCATTTTCATCCGTCCCCAATGATCACGATAATAATTTTGTAACCCTTGGGGAATATATTCTAACTGTAAATCTTGATAATATCCGTCAGCAATTTGGGGAATAACATAGCGTAAATACATAAAATTATTTTCGCTTTTTTCTACCAACTCATTAATAAACTTCTCTTTAGTTATTGCTTGTCTCTCAAGCCAAATTCTCAATTTATCCTTATAATCATCAAAAGTTTCTATACAAGCTTGAATATAAGTTCTAATATCTTCCTTACACTTTTCGGGATAATCTTGTAGATAAAATATCTTTTCTGGTGCTTCAATTAATAGTCTATGTTTAATTTCATCTTCATCCCTTCTACTCAGAATAAAATAAACCTTATCAGGTAAATAACGAGGCAAATATAAAACATTAGAACCCTCTAATTGACTGTTTAAATCAACTTCATCTAAAGCATCAACAACAATAATTAACTTTTCATTATCAGCCAGTTTATTACTAATTATTTCTAATAAATCTTTAAAATAATTACCATCTCTTGTTGCATCTAAAGATAACTGATCATCTCCCAATTTATAACAGTTAATTAATTGTTTACAAACATTTTCTAAAAATTGATCTGCTCGATTTTGACTATCAGATCTAACATTAAAATAGTAAATACAATTAGGATGGGTATCAACATAATTAGCAATAATACTACTTTTGCCTTCCCCTGGTTTAGCAACAATAGTAAAATAACCTTTGTCATGGGTATTTATAAAATTTTCTATCGCGTCAAAAACAAACTTACGACCAATAAAATGCCGTTGTTTATCCTGAATAAGTGCATTAAATTTCTGTCTATATTGAAACAGTTTATCCCCTTTCCATTCTTTTGGATCAACAATATCAGTCGGTTTTAGATTCAAAGCTTTAGCAATATTTTCCACAGCAAATCTATCAACACTCGCAGGAATACCCTTTTTAAGATCTTTTGTCCATATTAATCTTTTAATGGTATCCAGACTAATAGATGTTTGTATATGTAATTGTTCTTGAGTTAAACCTGCTTGTTTTATAGCATTTTTAAGCGTCTCTTTTCCTTGGGGACTTGATTTTACTTTATCAAAACTCATAGTTATCCTTCCATTTTATTTAGTAATAACAATAATACAGCATTGGTGAGCAATGCCCACTCTACATTTAGCGATGATTAAAGCATAACATAGTTATTTCGATAATTTTAGGGCAACTAGGGTTAATGATGCTGCCCTGTTTGCCCCATTGTTTAGGGCGGAACAAACATCCTAAACAGCCCTTTTTTGAATAATTTTTCATGATAAAACTAAAGCATAGATTCCACTTAAACATTAAACCAATGTCAGAATTACCTCAAGAAAATCGACCTGTTAAACCCGATCAAAGTTTTCGCGTCGGTGTGATCTTTTCGAGTAAAGGCCTAATCATCTTACCCCAAGGAAAGCTATCATTATCTTATCGTCAACTATTAAGTACGATCGCTGTATTCACCACTTTATTCACTATCTTAGGGACAACAGGAATGCCTATATTATCTAAATTTCTGCCATCTCCTACTAATCAATCACAAGAAATCAACCAAAATAACAATATACCCTAAAAATTGTATGGGATGATGTGATATAATTAGCAAGATAGATTTTTTTGATCTACAAGTAGTTTTGGGAGATACATTAACCAATGCGAATTACAACCCAATATATAGAAAACTTAATTATTCAAGCTCGCCAAAATGGATCATCCTCCTTAGAAATAGAAGAACTTGAAGACTATTTGGCACAAATCAAGTCAGGAAAATTAAACGATGAAACAGGTCATATTTTTACGGATAAAAAGGTAGATTCTGACGGTAAAACTATTATACATATATCAACCGCTCCTATTACAACGGATACCCATGATGATTTTGCTGATTTAACGCCAAAACCTATAAAACGCAGACTTCAAACAAACTAAATATGCTAAAATTACCTCTGAACTATGTCAGGATTTTAATTATGCAAATTAATGACAAAACAGGTAATTTTAGTAAGGAGGAATTACAAAGATTAGAAACATTTATCAGGGATGAGCTACTTTCTACCGAAGTTGAATTAGAGTGGTTACGTAAGATCATTATTAGAAATGATGGTCGTAGTGGCTATGGTGGTTATTGGGATATTAAAGTTTATTTCTCTACTGAAGATCCCAATGAGATAGAATCAGTAATAGCCATAATTGTTCTTAATTTTTATGTTGTAGAAATATTGCCTCATTCACAAAGATTAGAGAGATTAATGGAAATTTTAGCCCATGAATATGGACATCATTGGACGCTATCTTATTTAATTATTAATCAGACTATTAGAGACTATTTCCAAGATAGATTACCAGAAGATTATTATACAATTCGGATGTTAAATCCAACAGAATATGCCCCAGATTATAGTCAAGAATGGCATAAATGTGATAAAGAAGTTATTGCTGAAGATTATAGATTTTTATTTGCACCATCACCTCATAATAACAATCATCAAATGGTAGAGCAACACGATTTAGAACCACCTTGTGACACGGTTAGGGCCTATATTGAAAATATTCCGACACTTTCCCCAGAGTGATCACTTATAAGTAAGAAGACGCGAGACTCTTGTTTGATGAGTTAACATAAAATCAACCAACAACCCATAGGCTTATAATACCGATGGGTTATCTATTTTAGTAAAACGTCCACTAGAGGGAAAATTAATTATGACAACTGAGCAAAATGTTCCTCAAGAAAATGCACTGACGACAACCAAAGCAGACGATGAACTTAAAGCGGTTGATACAGAGGTTGTCACAGGAGAAACGCCAAAAACCCCCAGTGAGATTCAAAAAGAAACCGTAGCACTCATTGAGGCCATTAGAGGTAAAGCTTTATCTGAAGCAAAAGAAGCGGGAGAATTAGCCCGTGAGAATTATCTAGAAACCGTTCGGAGAATTCGCCAAGATATTGAACAGAGGAAACTTTTTGATCCTGAGCGCATTGATGAAGCCATCAAACAAGTACAAAAAGAAGTAGAAAAAGATTGGGATGGTATTGTTAAAGAGTGGAATAGCGTGATTAAAGAAGTGACCAGTTTTGGCGATCGCCTTAACGAAGCGGCCAAAACCGCTTGGGAAATCTTAACCACCCCGGCTAAAGATAACAATGATCAAGATAATACGGACAAAAAACTCTAATTTTTGGTGATTCTGCTGAAGTTACCCGTTCCTCTAGGGACGGGGCTTTGTTTTTGGGTTTTCGTCATTCCGTGATCTGCAATACCTGGGCTGCGGTTAGCTGAGATCCTTGCCCCAACTCTGACAAAAAAGCCGAAGCGATCGCCCCATTCCCCTCAAATATAGCTTCCTCATATAAGCCTTCGACCAAGCTTAACACCGTAATCCGTTGCTCTATGGGATCAACAATCCAATATTCAGCAATTCCTCGCGCCTGATATTGCGATCGCTTGTAACGATAATCCCTGTCTACATTTTTCTTGCCTGGTGATACTACTTCTACTACCAACTGAGGGGGAGGCATATCCATTGTTACTGTCGAACGACTAGCAGACTGCAAAGCGATCGCTAATTCCTCCGTAAGTACCATCAAATCTGGCAAACGGACTGTTGCTCTTGTACCACTTACTACTACTTCTGTGCCAATTCTTAAGCGGTAGGAGGGAATTCCCATTTGTAGGAAATAGGCAAATAAAAACGAAGCTATACGAAGATTGCGGTCACTTTCAGGCGGCATAACTAATAATTCCCCATCCTCTAGTTCATAACGGCTATCCGTATCATCGTCATAGTTTAAATAGTCCTCTAAAGACATTATTTGGGGTGCAATTACCATGCCTACTATCCCTCCTTCCAGGAATTATTAATAAAATCTCACTTCGGGCTTCTTACCGCTTATCTTGCGGCGGACTGTATTAACTATTAACCATTATCGTAAAGGCAAGAATCGTACTTGTCCGTCCCATTCTCCCTCAAGACTGCACTCAGCAATCAATATAATTTCCTCGATCGCTAATCCTACTCGAACTTGGCGACTGACTTCAAATAATCCAGGCATAGGTAATGCTGCTTCAATCCGTTTGTAAGCAAAGGTGATCATCGTAGCAACATCGTGGGTTAGGACAACGCGCTTTTGTTGTGCAGCCCATTCTAAAACAGTTGGATCGTCTGCTCCTGACAAGTCTACATCTTGAACACGCACAATATCAATATGGGAACTTTGCCGAAGAATACCACGTACAATCTGATTATTGAAATTCTCGTCAGCAAGCAATAGAACCATATTTGACTACCTATGCTGATTTCTTCGAGTCAGTAACCGCTCACGTATTCCCACTGGATTAAAACGCTGCTCTGCTTCTTGCCGAATTGTTGCTGCTTTATGTTGACGTTCTAAAAGATAGGCATCAACTTCAGCCTTATGTTTTAAATAGTAGCCAATGGTTGAATAAATATCTGGGAGTTGAAGTGATGTATATTGCTCTCCTATCTCCTCTGCTGTAGCACCTTCGAGAAAAGCTATCACCACCGTATCTAGGGTGACACGAGTTTTCCCAACACGCACAACACCGTCAGCATCAATTAATAATGGGGGTGGATCAGTAATAACAGCCAGAGTCATGCTAGTTTCAAATAATGGAGAAGGGTCTAGGCCAAGGACGATATCGCTATTATATTATCTCAAGTCTAAATAACAATACCACCCTCAACCGCTTCGATCTGAATCTTAAAACCATACAGCAAGCTCATCCCGGAGCTTAATTTTCCCGTTTCTGTTGGGACGGGGCTTGATTTTAAGCTTAGGGGCCATGGCTCCTTGACAAATAACTTGCCAGGAATCTGAGAATTACGTTACATTTAGTTAAGTTAGATCTGCTTTTCCGGCAAAATTAGCGGTTTCTATCCAGAAACTATTGACAAAAGCAGCGGATTGTGTTAGAGAAACAAATTTTGATTAATTACGAGAACCCTTAACCTATGAAAATTTCTTGGAGAACCGTATTACTCTGGACTTTACCGATCTTAGTGGTCGGATTTTTCCTGTGGCAAGGGGCCTTTTCCCCCGCATCAGGACAATTAGGCAATAATACGGCTAATACTCGCATGACCTACGGACGCTTCTTAGAATACTTAGATGCAGGCCGTATTCTTAGTGTGGATCTTTATGAAGGGGGACAGACTGCCATCGTCCAAACTAGCGATCCTGAATTAGAAGATAGATTACAACGGTCACGGGTAGATTTACCTATCAATGCACCGGACTTAATTGCCAAATTACGCGCTTCCGATGTACAACTGGAATCCCATCCTATTCGTAATGAAGGGGCATTATGGGGCTTTTTAGGCAATTTATTATTCCCTATCCTCTTAATTGGGGCTTTATTCTTCTTATTCCGTCGTTCCAGTAACTTACCAGGTGGCCCCGGCCAAGCCATGAGTTTTGGTAAATCTCGGGCCCGCTTTCAAATGGAAGCCAAAACTGGCATCATGTTTGATGATGTGGCAGGTATTGACGAAGCCAAAGAAGAATTACAAGAAGTTGTCACCTTCCTTAAACAACCCGAACGCTTTACAGCAGTTGGGGCCCGCATTCCTAAAGGAGTCTTATTAGTCGGCCCTCCTGGAACGGGTAAAACCCTCTTAGCTAAGGCCATTGCTGGTGAGGCTGGAGTTCCTTTCTTCAGTATTTCCGGTTCCGAATTTGTGGAAATGTTCGTCGGGGTTGGGGCTTCCCGTGTACGAGATTTATTCAAAAAAGCCAAAGAAAACGCCCCCTGTTTAATCTTTATCGATGAAATTGATGCCGTAGGCCGTCAACGGGGTGCAGGTATCGGTGGCGGTAACGATGAACGGGAACAAACCCTTAACCAATTATTGACAGAAATGGACGGGTTTGAAGGGAATACAGGAATTATCATTATTGCGGCTACCAACCGCCCTGATGTGTTAGATTCTGCTTTAATGCGTCCGGGCCGTTTTGACCGCCAAGTGATGGTAGATGCGCCTGATTTCAAAGGACGTATTGAAATCTTAGAAGTTCACGCCCGCAACAAAAAATTGGCCCCCGATGTTGGTATTGAATCGATCGCCCGTCGGACTCCTGGCTTTAGTGGTGCAGATTTAGCCAATTTACTGAATGAGGCAGCGATTTTAACCGCCCGTCGTCGTAAAGAAGCAATTACCTTATTAGAAATTGATGATGCGGTGGATCGGGTGGTTGCTGGTATGGAAGGAACCCCCTTGGTAGATAGTAAGAGTAAGCGGTTAATTGCCTATCATGAGGTAGGTCATGCGATCGTCGGAACCTTACTAAAAGATCATGATCCTGTACAGAAAGTGACCTTAATTCCCCGTGGACAGGCACAAGGGTTAACTTGGTTTACCCCTAACGAAGAACAAGGGTTAACTACTAAATCACAACTCATGGCCCGCATTGCAGGGGCTTTAGGGGGTCGTGCCGCAGAAGAAGAAGTCTTCGGCCATGATGAAGTAACAACGGGCGCAGGAGGCGATTTACAGCAAGTTGCGGACATGGCTCGTCAGATGGTGACTCGGTTTGGTATGAGTGACTTAGGCCCCTTATCTTTAGAAAGTTCTTCGGGTGAAGTATTCTTAGGTGGCGGTTTGATGAACCGTGTAGAATATTCTGAAAAAGTAGCGATGAAAATTGATGATCAGGTGCGAACTTTAGCAGAACAAGGTCATCAATTAGCCCGACAACTTATTCGAGATAACCGTGAAGTGATCGATCGCCTGGTGGAATTATTGATTGAAAAGGAAACCATTGACGGCGCAGAATTTCGGCAAATTGTCGCTGAATATACTCATGTACCTGAAAAAGAACAGTTTGTTCCTTCTCTCTAATAATAGATAGAAAGACGCGATCGCCAAAGGCGTGCTTCCAGCAAGCGCGTCTTTTTTTTTGAGCTATCATAACTTGTGATTATCTTTTTTTGCGTCAAATGACTGAAACTTGGCCACCTGGCAAATTATTAGAGGGAGGCAATTACTCCATTGAACGAGAATTAGGACGAGGGGGATTTGGTATTACTTATCTCGCTCGCACTCAAAGAGGCGATCGCGTTGTTATTAAAACCCTTAATCAAGAGACAATTCCTGCTCATCTTTTTGATAAGTTTTGTCAGGATTTTTATGAGGAAGGTAAACGTTTAGAGAAATGTAAGGATCATCCTCATATTGTTAAGGTTTTGGGTTTAATTACAGAATCACAATTACCTTGTTTAGTAATGGAATATGTTCCTGGACAAACCTTACATGATTGGGTAGCAAATCGAGGAATTTTATTAGAAACTGATGCTCTTAATTATATTCGTCAAATTGGTTCTGCTTTACAATGGGTTCATCAACAAAATATCTTACATCGAGATATTAAACCTGATAATATTATGATTCGAGAGCAGAGAAATGAAGCTATATTAATTGATTTTGGTATTGCCCGCGAATTTAATGTTAATCAGACCAAACCAATGACAGCATTTGCATCAGGTGGTTATACTGCCCTTGAGCAATCTTTTCCTATATTTGGTAAAGCAGGGGAACAAATTGATGTTTATGGATTAGCTGCTACTGTATATTATTGTGTTACCTCGAATGCTCCCCCAGAAGCAAGAAATAGAAAAGATAAGATTGAGACTTTAATTGAACCTAAAAATTTTAATCCGGCAATTTCCAATGAACTCAATCAAGCGATTATTCAAGGATTAGCTATTTTTCCTAAAGCTCGACCACAAACTATTGAAAAATGGTTAAATTTATTGCCTAATTTTTCTTCTATTAAGCCGACTAAAATCCAAAAAACCAATATAATAACACCTCAGCAACCACTCAATAAATCAGGAGTTATCTTACTATCCAGTCTCATTACTTTACTTTTAGTAATCATTGCTTTTCTTTCCTTTTTACTTGTTAAAAAACCAGCAGAGATCGGCCAAAATACACCTGTTCCTTTTGTTAAAACTCCTTTGATAAAATCTCAATATTCAGGTTACGGTATCAAATTAACCTATCCTTCTACTTGGAAATTTACAGCCAATGAACCCAATAATTTTATCAAAGATTTTGTTAAATTTACTCCCAATAAATCTTTAAGTAAGTTTGATTTTGAACCCAGAATAATTATGGAACTTTATCAAGAAACAAAACCTCTTGACGAAATTAATCAGGATAATATTGAGCAAATTAGCATCAGCTTACCCTCTGCTAAGATTAGTGCAACTAATGCCATTACTCTTGCGGGTAATCCTGCGTACCAGATTGTTTATGCAGGGAAAGAAGATAATCTTGACATTCAAAAAAAATTGATTACAATTAAGAATAGAGAAAAAGTCTACTTGATTACCTATGAAGCGGCCATCAAGGAATATTCTAAATTCGAGGAAACTGCTCTAGAGATTATCGAATCTTTAGAATTTATCCCCTAGACAATCAGCAAATCTTTGTTTTAATTTTCCCCTAGTGTGAAGTAAGGTAGTGAACGATGAAAAATTTGTCATTAATTAAAATTCCCCCTCTTTTATTAGTCATATTTGCTAGTAATATTATTAGCCCTAATCCTAGTAATGCCAGCACCACAAAAGCAAAATTTTTCTGTGCTAAATTAAATCAAGAATGGCATACTTTTGTTGATACTCCCAGAGGAAAAGCTGCTTTGATTAAATGGGAATCTGGGGCCTTTCAAGAATCAGGATGGACTGATACTAAACGTTGTCAAGAAGTATCTAAACGTTTTCGTAATTTTGCTGCTTCTGGAAAGTTGAAGGAAATTGTTACTGGTGAGGTCAATAATTATCCGGTTTTATGTCCAGCACAATTTCGCAATGGCCCTTGTACAAAAACAGGGGGAAAAACGGATGTTTTAGTCACTCTAAAAAAGGATGCTAATCCTAAGCTAATCTTAAGGCAACTCTTGGATATTAATAAAGGAATTCGGACAGGAAACCCCCTATCATTCAAAATCCCTAATATTGATTCCCCTAGAAATGATGGGGAGTCTTCAGTTAATCTAGATACCTTAATCCGTACCCTTCCTGTGGTTGATGAAAGTCAAATTGAATATCTAAATTGGTGCATTACGACGGATTGTTAAATCCTATTTAAAGCAAGGATTTTAGCTGTCTAACACACCCTACTTCATCAACTACAGTAGAATTAAATAACAATATTGTGATGAAACCTTATCGTAGAGGAAATTAAACCATGAATTGGCGATTATGGGGACTGACAATGTGTTTAGGCAGTTTTGTTATTCCCCTTCCTAGTAATACCCAGAACTTTGCTGATATCTCTCCCTTTTTTAACAGAGAAAATCTCTCTGATACTCAACTCTATGAAAAGGGTAGAATCATCACCGTTAAACTGCTTTCTGATGGGGAACATATCGGTTCAGGAATTATAATTAAACAAAATAGAAACCAGTACCTAGTTGTTACTAATGCTCATGTTATTCGTGCTGCAAGTTCTTCCTATCAGGTACAAACTTTTGATAACAAAGTTTACTTGGCAACGGAAGTTAAAACGGTTAATTTTGGAGAAGATGATTTAGGATTATTACAATTTTTTGCAGCAGAAAAAACCTATGCTGTTGCCAAATTAGGAAAATCTTTGAGTTTGAAAGAAGGGGACAAAGTTTATGCTGTTGGCTTCCCTTTTTCTGGTTATAATAACTCTCATTATAAAACAAAAAAAATTCCTGATATTCAGTCTGATGAGTTTGCCTTTAAATCAGGAAAAGTTGTTAGTATTTTAAACAAAGCCTTAGAAGGGGGCTATCAAGTTGGGTTTAATAATGATGTTTATAAAGGAATGAGTGGCGGGCCATTGTTAAATCAAAAAGGGGAGGTGGTTGCTATTAATGGAAGACACGCTCAGCCTTTATGGGATGCCACAGAATATTATGAAGATGGTTCTCAACCCTCTTTGAGTTTACAACAAATAATTATTCATTCAAGTTGGGCCGTTCCTGTGGAAAGAATGGGGTTAATTTCTGAACCTAATTCTCTGGATTTTCGGGCTGTTTTTTGGTCAGATTAATGATTTTATCCCTCACTTAATCTCATTACATCATCAATGGTTGTGCAATAATTGTTTAGTCCAAAATTAGCAGGAGTAAAGGTCGATTTATAGGTAAAATGACGATAACTAATCGAAAATCTATCCCAATCTTCCATCCTTAAACGAAATACTTTAATAAAGAAATTAATCAGGGTAATTGATAGGGGAATACGAAAATAAATCCGTCTATTAAGATAAGCAGAAATGACTTCTACTGCTTCATCAACGGTTGTTTTTTTGTTCCCTAAAACGACTAACTTTTCATCAGTTTCAGGTAAAGGATGATCGACTAAATAGATAACTACTTGAGCAATATCTTTGGCGTGAATATAATGAAAACTACCATCCGCTTTAAACCAGCGAATTAAGTCTATCCATTTAATAACATCACCAATACCCCCAGACAAATGAGAATAGGGTTTATTGGGTTCTCCACCAAACACTAAGGTAGGAAAAAGAGTGGTTACTTTTTGATAGATTGGTAATTCTTTTAATTGCATAAAACATTGATATTTAGTGCGAATATAATTGGTTCCAAACTCTCCAGCTTCGGGTAAGGGTTGATTTTGTTGATCGAGAATACTTGCGGTTGAAAAATAAAAAATTTGCTCACAGATTTGGGGATCTAATAATTGGATTAATCCTAGGGTTTTGATAACATTAATTTCATAAGATTCCGTAACTCCTCCCCAACTGGTTGCTGCTAAAATGGCTATATTAACCGTCTTTAATAAGTCACTAAATTGTTCAATATTCTGTAAATCTCCCGTGAGAATATGAACATTAGGACGACTTAAATAATCAAATTGTAGCTTATCTGGATTTCTCACTAAAAAATAAAGCTCATGATCCGTTTCCTGAATCAGAGCTTCTGCCATATAATGACCTATACAACCACTAGCACCTGTAATAAAAATTCGCTTCATTCGTTACAATAAGGGGATTATAGACAATGATGGGAATGATAACACTTTCTGACCAACATTGTCTTGTAGGGACATAATATATTATGTCCCTACAACCAAATTAAACAGGAACACCTAATAACTTATCAACCTGTTTCGCAGTTTCAAAGAAACAACGGACATTTTCTTCCGGGGTTCCCACTAAAACACCATGACCTAAATTCAAAATATGGCCACCCCGTCCCGCTTTTCTTACCGTATCAAGAATACGCGCTTTAATGAAGTCATGGGAACCAAATAAGACCCCAGGATCAATATTTCCCTGGACTTTCATTTTACCTAACCGTTGTCTTGCTTCGGCCATATCTACTGTCCAGTCTACACTGATAATATCTACCCCAGATTGACCCATTCTTTCTAATACACCAGCACTACCACTAATATACAGAATGAGAGGGGTATCAGGGTGAGTTTCTTTAACCTTACGGACTATTTGTTGTTGATAAGGTAAGGCAAAAACTTCGTAATCTTGAGGGGTTAATTGGCCGGCCCATGAATCAAATAATTGCACTACTTGGGCCCCGCAGTCAATTTGATACCTTACATAAACTGCGATCGCATCAGCTATTTTACTCAAAAAGCTATGCAAGATTTCGGGTTGAGAAAAGGCCATGCTCTTAATAACAGAATAGGTCTTAGAGCTTTTTCCTTCAATGGCATAGGCAGCTAATGTCCAAGGAGAGCCTACAAATCCTAACACAGTGGACTGATTTCCCACTTCTTGTCGTAAGGTTTGTAAAATGGTTTTAATGAAAGGTAGAGACGCTTCCGGGTCAAGGGGACGTAAGTTGTCTACTTGTTCTTGAGTGCGGATAGGAGGGTCAATAATGGGCCCTTTACTTTCAATAATATCAAAAGGGATACCCATTCCAGGTAAAGGGGTTAGAATATCAGAGAACATGATCACCCCGTCCGGTTGAAATGCTCGCCAAGGTTGCAGAGAAATTTCGATGGCGAGGTCGGGATTTTCAGATCTTTCACGAAAACTGGGGTATTTATCCCGTAAATCCCTATATACTTTCATGTAGCGTCCAGCTTGTCGCATCATCCAAACAGGTGGACGGTCTAATATTTCTCCTTGTGCTGCACGAAGGAGATAGGGTGTATCATTAACTCCAGTCATCGTGGCTTTTCCAGTAATAAACGTGCATTTTTTAGCCTATCATTCGGGGTGGCCTCCTTAATCAAGTTGTAATGAATGTTTATTATTAGGGGTTGGGGGTTGGGTGTTGGGGAAAGAGACATATTATTTAGTGTGAGAAAATTGGTAGAATTTTTATTGATTTAAGTTGAGAAATTTACAATGTATATTAAAAAAATAGAATTTACTAATTTTAGAGGCTTTCAAGAACTTTCTTTAGAGTTACCCAAAGATTTAGCCGTATTTATCGGGGTTAATGGTTCGGGTAAAACATCAATTTTAGATGGCGTTTATAAGTTTATTTTTGCTTTTATTTATGGAGTGATATGCGACTTCAAAAATACCATAGATTATCGACAATTTCCTGGAACTGGAATCAACAGCAATGATATTAATGATAGTCAAAAAGAATCAATTATTTCTGTTCTAATTAATAGTATTTTATACAAAAATAATAATTTAGACAATCTTTGGAAGTTAACGAGTTATCGAGGATTATCAAAAGCCGAAAATACTTCTCTAATAAAATATAATAAAGAACTTTCTGAAAGAATTAGAAAAGAATCAAATTATCCCATACCTATTCTAGTTTATTATCAAACAAGTGCATTAAGAATCTATAAAATAGGTGATTATAAAAAAATGTTTCAAATTTTTGCTGAAAAATCATTACATCTACATTCTGATCAATTTGCTGCTTATAACAATACCCTAATTAAAGAGTTAAATGATTATCAAAACTTTCTTCAATGGTTTAGTGAACAAGAAAATTATGAAAATGAAGTGAGACTTAGAGAAAATTTTGAATACAGAAGTAAAAAACTTGAAATTATTAGAAATGCTTTAGAAATATTTTTAACTTATCTTTCTAAGACCAATTTTTCTGACTTGCGTATTGTTAGAACCAAATCTGACAAATCATCTTTTAACTCAATCTCAATTAAACCAGAATTAACTATTTCAAAAAATGGTATAGATTTAACCATATCACAGTTATCAGAAGGTGAAAAAAAGTGTATTTTAATCGTGGCAGATATTGCGAGACGTTTGGCTATCGCAAATCCTGGTCTAGAAGTTAATGAGGTTTTAAAACAAGGGAATGGTATGATTTTAATTGACGAAATAGAAGCTCATTTACATCCCCAATGGCAAAGAGAAATCATTCCAGCATTAACAAAAACCTTTCCCAGTTGTCAATTTATTGTTACCACTCATTCCCCCCAAGTATTAAGTAAAGTAAAGAGAGAAAATGTTTTTATTCTAGAAGATGGTAATGTTATATCTGCCAAGGATGAAGATTATTATACTTATGGCAGAGATTCTAATTCAATCTTATCTGAAATCATGGAAGTGCCTGAAAGACCTCTAGAAATTAAACAACAAATACGAGATTGTTTAGACTTAATTGATGAAGGTTTTAAGTTAAAAGATGATATTAAGCTAAGAGAAGCAAAAGCTAAAATCAATGAATTATCTGACTTATTGGGAGAAGATGATTTAGACATTGTTAGTCTAAATACAACATTTAAACTGAGATCTAGAGTTAAATGAAATATATTGAAAAACAAGAACAACCCCCATCTTTGTCAGACTATATTAATCAAAAAAAGCAAGAAGGCGATTATCTCATCGTATTTTTTGCTTTACCTATCTTGATCCCTATCTTTAAGCAAAAAAGAATATACCGATTTATATTACAATTTTTAGAATACTATCAACAAATAAGACCTAAATATAGAAAGTATAGCCCTAAAAATGATTTAAGAAATACTTTATTACAAGAACAAGGTTATATTTGTTGTTACTGTTTGGGAACAATAAATATAGACAAAATGAGTATTGAACATTGGCTACCTAAAACTGAGTATAAGGTATTAGAACTAGAATATAGTAACTTATTGGGGAGTTGTTTGGGAAATGGCCCTTCTCGTCGAAGAAATAAAAGACAACATTGTACAGCAAGTAAAGCAGAAATAACAATCACTATTAACCCTACAGATAACAACTGTGAAAGTTTAATTAAGTACAGCAGCAGTGGAAAAATTTATTCTGATAATGAAAAGATTGATAGAGACTTAAGACAAACTTTAAACCTAAACTTAGATAAATTAGTTGATATTAGAAGAAGACAAATTACGATAGTCGAAGAAATAATTTTAAATGATTATCCTAACGGCAACTATACAACTGATGATATTCAATCATTGATCGAGCAATTATATCAATATCCAATTCTATCGGAAGATGGAAAATATGAGCCATATTGTCTGACTGAAATTGGGTATTTAAAAACACTTATTATGGATTTAAAAAGTTAATTAAAACATCAAAATACAATGGGCAAGTTTAACTTAAACCTGCCCTAAAAATTAAAATTTTAATCTCAAAAATTGACTATTTTTTTGCAATTACCCAAACCGCGTGAACGATACCTGGAATATAACCAAGCAGGGTTAATAAAATATTAATCCAGAATTGTGGCCCAATTCCCACTTGTAGGAAAACACCAAGAGGCGGGAGAATAATAGCGCAAATAATACGAACAATATCCATGATTTTTCCTTCAATTTGATCAACAGAGAAATTATCAGATAAACTCATCAATTTGTCAAATTAGCTAAACCAATCATCAACAAAAAAAGCTAAAATCATCAATTTGTTCAGGATTAACTATCAAATTTACCGATTTCTATGGATTAAATAGAGAATCTCAATGGATAACAAGGAACTTTTCGTGACACCCTTGATTTAATCTGTGCTATCCTAGGGAGCTAGACTCAGTTAAAGAACTAATCTGGAAATTATGCGTTTTTTTTGCTTAGGGATTGACAATTTCGAGTAAATGACGGCAATCTAAAAATAAAGTTAAATTATCAACTCACTTTAAAATTGCTGGTTCAGAATCTATGCTTTCCTTGTTATCGTCACTATTAATCGGACAAACAGCCTCCTATCCCTTAACTTATCGGGAAACACAACCCCACTTTGTTACCCAACCCCAGGAAATTCGCCCCTTACCGGGGAAACTCAATGATGTCCTAGTCTTCAATAGCAATAGTCCCGAAGTCGTCTCAACCGAAGGGGTACTTCTCTCCACCTTTCCCCCCAACGGTAAACGCTACCCCAACGCCCATCTAAATTACCCGATACAGGGAAGATTTGACGTTTTTACCCATCATATCTCTCGACCATCCCAACCCAGAAAACTATACCAGGGACTTCTCGTACATAACCCAACCTCCGAAACAGTAGTAGTTCGAGTCTTACAAGGGGCCAGTTATGTCAACTCTACAGATGCCCCATTTATCAATCTTCCCTCCATTGTCGAAGATCCTTCTGGACGGGTATTTTCTGGGCCAGGTTCCCGCCTCATGGGAGATATTCTACGGGGAGTCAACCAACAAGAATTATCCCGTCGTATTGTCATCCCTCCCTATCAAACTCGGATGCTGTTTAGCCTCCCTATCAACCCCAGTAATGCCCGTTCTACCTTCTTACGGGTTTATAGTGATGGCCCCCTCTATATGGCGAATTTAGCCCAGTACGAAGTGGCTCAAACATCAGAAGAAACCACCGTTTACCGAGAACCCAACCTCAATGAATGGCGACATTTAGTAACGAAAGGAAACTTAATTTATCCCAGAGATCTCGTTCCTACTCCTCCTAATGTTTATCTAGCTGACAAGACTATTTATGGTCGCGTGGCGGGTATTTCTGTGGGTTCGGAATGGCAAGCAAGACTGGTAGATCAACCAGGGAAACCCTATCTTAGTATTCCTCAACGGGGATCAGCTTTTTCCTATCCCCTCAGTACCGTAACCACCGGAACCCATGGCACTCAACAAATTCAAAGTGCGCCCATGTTAGTGCGTTATGCTGATACTGCTTATCAAGCTCATGGTAATTATGGGGTTCACTATAATTTAACCCTGCCTCTGGTCAATAAAACCAATGAACGGCAAACCGTAGCAGTAACGTTACAAACCCCCTTTAAGGAAAATCAGTACGCCGATCGCTTGATTTTTACCCACCGTCCCCAAGGTCAAGTATTTTTTCGTGGCACAGTACAGGTGAGCTATCAAGATGAAACTGGCAACTCACAACAGAAGTTCTTTCACCTTGTCCAGCGACAAGGACAACAGGGTGATCCTTTGGTCAGAATTAACCTAGCACCTGGAGAAAAGCGCGATGTAGCCGTTGATTTTCTCTATCCTCCTGATGCTACACCACCTCAAGTTTTGACGGTGAAAACCCTAGAATTGTTCTATGGCAGTGGCCGTTAAAATACTTTCCCGTTTCAGAAATCGAAAAAAAATGAGCCAGACACCCAGATCAAAAAATTTTTTCCCTGGCCATTGGCCGCGTTCCGTAAAAATGATTAAGATAGAAAAGGAAAGCTGCTGTGTTGGTGACTGCCAATAAAGTTTTTTGATCTTGCTTTGAGTTTAAGGGAGCTAATTAGCTTACGTGGCAGTAGACCGAGCTTGTACTCGGAAACGAAAACGCTAAGAAGTCGGCACCCACCTGGTTTATCCAGGTCATAAACTGAGGTAAAACGGCGCGGCGGTTTTTCCATTTGAAGAATTATCACAAGAATGTCAGGGTTTCCAGACATAACGGGGGAGATGGCAAGACAAAAGCCTCTAAGATAACCTAATATTAAAGAAGCCATAACAATTTTAGGCATTGGTACAACAAATAAATCCCTGCACACCTTTGGGTTTTCCCGCTAAGATTATCCAGTTAAACCACGGGTTGACGCTTATTCATCAACAAATTGATGTTACCCCAGTGGCAGTGGTAGATGTATGGGTAAAAGCAGGGGCGATCGCAGAACCCACTCAATGGGGAGGGATGGCCCATTTTTTAGAACACATGATCTTTAAAGGCAGTAAGCACATATTGCCAGGGGTGTTTGATCAAGTTATTGAACATCATGGAGGTGTAACTAATGCCTTTACCAGTCATGATTATGCTCATTTTTTCCTCACCACCGCAGCAACTCAGTTACCCCAGACTTTGCCCTATTTAGCGGAAATTTTGTTAAAAGCGGAAATTCCCGATGAAGAATTTATCAGGGAACGAGAGGTGGTACTCGAAGAAATTCGCGCATCTTTTGATGATCCTGACTGGTTAGGGTTTCAAACCCTATGCGAGACGTTATATCAACATCATCCCTACGGACGGCCCATTTTAGGCCATGAAACCCAACTACGGCAATATTCTCCCCATCAGATGCGTTGTTTTCATCGTACCCATTATCAACCAAATAACATGACGGTGGTGGTGGTAGGGAATATTCCAGAAGATCAGGCCTTGTCCTTAGTCGAAAAAACCTTTGATGGGTTTAGTGTCCCTTCAGAATGTCCCCCTACTCAAATTAACCATGAACCCCCCTTAGTAGAAATTCGACGAAATAAGATGTATTTGCCGAATTTGGCCCAAGGACGCTTATTAATGGGATGGATAGGCCCAGGGGTGGAAAGATTAGAAGATAGTGTTGGGTTGGATCTCCTCTCAGTCATTTTAGGGTGTGGAAGAACCTCCCGTTTAGTGAGAGAATTACGAGAAGAAAAACAACTGGTGTGGGATATTGAAAGTAGTTTTTCCTTGCAACGGGACTCCAGTATCTTTACTATTGGGGCCTGGTTAGAACCCCAACAGTTAGATCGGGTGGAAAAATTGATCGGCGATCGCTTGGCCCAATTACAACAAGAACCAGTCACAGAAGCAGAATTAAGCAAGGTTAAACGGTTACTCTGTCATGATTATATCTTTTCGACAGAAACCCCCAGTCAACTGGCCGGCCTTTATGGTTATTATCACACCTTAGCCAGTGCAGAACTGTCCTTAACCTATCCTACTATCATTGAACAATATACCGCCAAGGATTTACAACGAATTGCCCGTCAATATCTGTCACCAGAACGGTATGCTATCACCATCATGCAACCTTGCTAGTCCATGAACCATTACTCATCAAAAATGTCCATCCCTACCCACCCAAAACAACAGTCCCTACATCGTTTAGTTTTAGATAATGGAATCACATTAATTGTTCGAGAAAACTCCACTGCTGATTTAATTTCTGGGCGTTTCTTTTTCAAAAATGCGGGTTCATTGTGGGAAACAAGGGAAAAAGCGGGAATTTTTCATTTATTAGCGACTGTAATTACAAAAGGAACAGAAAGATTATCTTCCGTTGAAATTGCTGAAGCGATCGAGTCTATTGGGGCCGGGTTAGGAGGTGATACGGCCACGGATTATTTTATGATGAGTCTGAAAACCGTTTCTGGGGACTTTCCAGAAATGTTGGCATTATTAGCAGAAATTCTGCGATCGCCGACTTTTCCTGAAGAAGAAGTTACCCTAGAAAAACAGTTAATTTGTCAAACAATTCGTTCTCAACAAGAACAACCTTTTAATGTTGCTTTTAATCAATTACGAAGCACCATGTATGGGGATCATCCCTATGGTGGTTCAATTTTAGGCACAGAAGAAACAGTGAATCAATTGAGTCGAGAAGATTTACAAAATTGTCATAAAACTTATTTTAGACCTGATAATTTAATTATTAGTTTATCAGGAAAAATTACTTTAGATGAAGCCGTTACATTGATAAAAAAAACCTTTGGTAATTGGCAAATTCCCCCTGAACCTTTACCCTTATCTTCCTTTCCGAGTTTAACCTCTGATCCTTGCGAAAAAATTCTGCATCAACAGACCCAACAATCTATCATTATGTTAGGTTATTTAACCGTTGGAGTCAGCAGTCCTGATTATGCTGTGCTTAAATTATTAAGTACCTATTTAGGCAATGGATTATCAAGTCGTTTATTTGTTGAATTACGGGAAAAAAGAGGCTTAGCTTATGATGTTTCTGCCTTTTATTCTACCCGTTTAGAACCTTCTCAATTTGTGGTTTATATTGGAACAGCCCCAACTAATACTAAAATTGCCCTCGAAGGATTACAGCAAGAAACAGAACGATTATGTAAAATAGAATTAACCCCTGAAGAATTACAAACTGCCAAAAATAAGTTATTAGGACAATATGCTTTAGGAAAACAAACTAATGCTGAAGTTGCCCAATTATACGGTTGGTATGAGACATTAGGATTAGGCATTGAATTTGATCAAGACTTTCAGGAAAAAATTGCTAAAATTACCCCTGAAATTGCTAAGATAGTGGCGCAAAAATATTTATTATCTCCCTATATTTCAGTGGTTGGGCCAACATAACGAAGTCAGATTCTCTCAAGTTAGAATTTTTGTACCATTTTTATATTCTAGCTAAAGTCCGACTCAGGAGCAAAGCGATCGCCATCAACTCATATCATTTCGTTTGATCGCGGTGATATAATGTGACTTATACTTATTTCAGAAAAAATTTAGGAGAATCCGAAAATGTCTATCGTCTTTCAAATAGTTTTAGCTGCCCTCGTTTTCTTTTCCTTTGTTATGGTGGTGGGCGTTCCCGTTGCTTATGCGTCTCCTCAAAACTGGGATCAGTCTAAACCCTTACTATATCTAGGTTCTGCCATTTGGACTGTTTTGGTTTTATTAGTTGCTATTTTAAACTTCTTCGTGGTTTAAGAGTGGCAAGGCCCATTTCCCCATCTTTAGCTAAGCTTAGAGATGGGGATTTTTATTGTAGAAATTTTTAGGACAATTATGACCATTTTTGAGGGAACCTTTACCCAAGACCCATCTATTTTACGTTTTGCCATTGTTATTGGTCGTTTTAATGATTTAGTCACAGACAAGCTTTTATCGGGGTGTCAAGACTGTTTAAAGCGTCATGGGGTGAATGTTGACCCTAACGGGACTCAAGTTGACTATGTGTGGGTTCCTGGTAGTTTTGAAGTTCCGATGGTGGCCCGTCAATTAGCCCTATTAGGTAATTATGATGCCATTATCTGTTTAGGGGCCATTATTCGCGGCCATACCCCTCATTTTGATTATGTAGCCGCAGAAGCAGCGAAGGGTATTGCCGCCACAGGCTTTCAAACAGGGGTTCCCGTCGTTTTTGGCATTTTAACCACTGATACCATGCAACAAGCCTTAGAACGGGCAGGAATTAAGAGTAATTTGGGTTGGAATTATGCCATGAATGCCCTAGAAATGGCGAGTTTAATGGGACAGTTACGGGGTCAAATTCCTTCTGATAATTCAAAACCTGCTTTACCTGTTTCTCAACTTAATAATCCCATGATTTCAGAATTTTCTGAAAAATAAGAATAAGTTCAATTCCTGTTTTTTGCCTCCTATGTCAGATTTATATGTTTCCTGGGAAGAATATCATCAACAGATTGAAACTTTAGCAGTTCAAATTTATCAATCTAATTGGCAATTTAATCAAATTGTTTGTATTGCTAAAGGTGGGTTGCGAGTTGGGGATATTCTGAGTCGTCTCTATGATATTCCTTTAGCTATTGTAGCGGCGGCTTCCTATGGGGGAATAGATAACCGTCTTCGGGAAAAATTAAATATTGGTGAACATTTAGCAATGACCAATAAAAAGCTAGGAAATCGTATCTTATTAGTGGATGATTTAGTTGATTCTGGGGTAAGTTTACAGCAAGTGAGTCAATGGTTAAAAGATTCTTCTCTCTCAGATATTCAAGAGATGAAAACGGCAGTAATTTGGTATAAAAGTTGTTCTGTTTTTAAACCTGATTATTATGTAGAATATTTATCTGATAATCCTTGGATTCATCAACCTTTTGAACGTTACGAGACAATGACTCTAAAAGAATTAGTAGGGTTTAACGGCCGTTAAACCCTACGGATGGAAATTATTGATTTAAAGGAATGCCTTTTGTTCTTAATAATTCTCGGACATCAAGTAACAAAGGAAAAATCTCTTGATTCCAGTCTCCTCCTTGCATATCATACGCTTTTTGTTCTGTTTCTACTGCCATTTTATCTTCAGCAAAAATCTCTCCTGTAAAGTATCGCATCAACGGCCATAAAAGGGTTAATAATCCTGGTATTTTAGGACGACGAATCATCAACATTCCAAAACTATGATTGATTTTTTGTTCCTTGTCAACGGGAATATATGAAACCCAAAGTTTTAATGCAGGTAAGCTCGAATTTGGCCCACAAACTGTTAGGGTTTGATAAGGATATTCTGTCCGAATGGTCATAATATCAAAATCTGTTGCAGTTTCCTCTTTATTTCGTCCCGCAGCTAACACTAAATGTGCAGTGGGGTGGGGTTCACCTTTAAATTTATATTTCGCTTCTACCCAATTATCTCCTTGAGAATTTTCGATTAAACTTGGTTTAACTTTTCCCATCAAACGTCGATGTAAAAATTGATGATTCATATCCATCAAATTTTCGAGTAAAAAGGAATAATGACAGTTAACTCGACGGGAAAAATACATCGTTTTATAATCATTATTTGTTGAATTTTCTATCTCAGGAAACGGGACAGTTTTTGCTAATTCTGCTACTCCTGGAAAGATAAAAATATGATTATAAGCTTCTCGACAAGGATAACTTTTAACGCCTTTAGGAATAGGTATTCCTTGAGGTAAATAGGGAACTCCTGCTAATTTTCCTGTCTCATCATACGTCCATCCATGATAAGTACATTTAAGCTTAGAACCGCAGACAACCCCTTGACTTAAGGGAATTTGTCGATGAATACAACGATCTTCTAAAGCAAAAACATGATTAGATTTTGTGCGAATTAAAACAATGGGTTCTCCTCCAAATGTTACACCATAAGTTTTTTCTTTTTTAACATCTTTTGATTGAGCAATAGGATACCAAAAATTGGGATTTAACCCGATTCTTCTTAAATCTAATTCCTGGTTTTTATAGTGGCCATGTTCAACTAATTCATCTGTTTTCCAGTTTGTTTTCATTGTTGTTTAATTGATGTTGTTGAAAAAATAATAAGTGAGATTGACGATTAATTACCGATTTTCAAACATAAGAATAGAATAATTATAAGACAAACAAAATTAAACCAAACCTTTAAAGCTTGGTCAGGGAAAACTTACTGGATCTATCCTAGAATTTTCGATGTTTTTGCTGTCTCGCGTTATTTAAGAAAATTAGGGTAAAATAAATCGTATTAAATCTAGCACAACTAATTTTTTTGTGGGTAGCCAAATTGTAAATTTATTTACAATTTGTTAATCTTGATACGAAAAAATATGTCAGAATGTAAACATTATCTAAAGTTACCAGTAAATCCATTGACTTCTAACAAACTTGAATCTACTACTTCCCCTAAGTCCATAATGGTTACAGAGACTGACACCCATACCCATCATCATGATCATGAGACTCCCCATACTCATGTTCATAGTGAAGCCTCATTAAAGCAAATTATTAACCGTTTGTCTCGCATTGAAGGCCATATCAGAGGGGTAAAAACAATGGTATCAGAAAGTCGTCCTTGTCCTGAAGTTTTGATACAATTAGCAGCAGTTAGAGGAGCCGTTGATCGGGTATCTCGTTTAATTTTAGATGAACATTTGAATGAATGTGTTGCTCGTGCGGCTAAAGAAGGTAATATTGAGGAGGAACTTGAACAATTAAAAGCAGCATTAGATCGTTTTTTACCTTAATCGTTAATCTTTCTCAAAATCAAGAATCATATAACGGATTAATCCCAATTTACTGACAAATTCAAGTCCTTGAGTAGAGCGCACCATATTGTCATCACCATCTTGGCACATTAAACGATTAACCAAGGGATAAGTGGGAAGGGTATTGCGATTAATATCCTCTATTTTTGTTAATTTAAACCCTGTCTTTTTGGCAATTTCTTCATATTTTGAGATAGGAATGAAGTTAATAGGTAAGGCATTCTTTGCCTTTGGTTTACCATAAGTTTGACCAACTAGAGGATTAATTTTATGTTCAATCCATTGCCAAATTCCAGCAAAGTTTTTGGTGGGAAGAAAATCACAAATTGTCAGTTTTCCCTGCTCTTTTAAGAGACGATAAGCTTCCTTAAAAAATTGCTCACGACTGGGAAAGGAGAAGATACATTCTAAGGCTAACACTCGATCAAAATCCGGTTGCATCAAAGGAATTTGGCAAGCATTAGCTTCAACAAAATCAATGGTATTAGTAGCTTGAGGTAAAACTTTTTGTCTAGCTCTAACTAATTGTTGAGCATCAATATTAACTCCGACCAAATTTAAGTGATTAAAGTTATCATTTAACCAGGAAATAGTGCCTCCAAAACCACAACCAACATCGAGAATATTTTGATTATTTTCGATAGAAGCTGCTTGACAAACTTTTTTTGATAAATTATCAGCAGCTACGGCAAAATCATCTAGATTTCCAGTCGCTGTCTTAGGATTTTCCCAATAACCCCAATGGATATGTTTACCAAAAGCGGCCAAAGCTTCTTGATTGCCTTCTTCAAACTTTTCGGGGAGATTATCAAAATATGCGGTGGAAGTTCGGGTCATATTCTTGGTTAAACTTATTTCCTTATTAAATATATACAGCTTTGAGCAAGTTTGTCAATATTATGTCAATTAACTACCGTTTACTTCCCTACTCTCAATTACCTAGAAACCAATGAAAAGTTAGATCAATATTTAGCCAAGATTAATAAATTTTAAACGATTAACTAATTTAACCAGTAGAGACGTTTTCTGAAACGTCTCTACAATTGTGTAATATGATTGGTTAATTATTAATTGAATAGACTCTCCCTTTCCAACCTCCTCCTTTACCGCGCCAATGTCGCCAAGCAGAATCTAAAGTCATTAAACTATACAAAAGACCAATAATAGGTAAACTAAATCCCCACAGTGGAGAACAGCGATATAATTTTAAGGTAGGCATATAAGAAATTGCCATCATTAACCAAGTAATTCCCCCAATTATTCCTATTAATTGATTACCCATAAGCACCCCTAAAATTAAACTAATTGGTGCAACTAAATATACTAAAATCATTCCTAACAGCGTTCCTAATAACAAGAAAGGGGAATAATATAACTGAGTATAGGCTGTTCTTGCTACCATATTCCAAATAGAATCTAAACTATCATAAGGCCGTAAACTTCGGGTTTTTTCACTTAATCCTAACCAAATTCCTTGAGTGGTATTTTCGCTATTTTCCTGTAATTTAGCTTTAACTGCGGCTGCTAAAGAACAATCATCAATTAACGCCTTACTAACGACTTCTATACCGCCAATTTCTTCTAAAATATCCCGACGAATTAAAATACATCCTCCTGCTGCTGCTGCCATTTTATTACGAGGATTATTTACCCAAGAAAAGGGATAAAGTTTCTCAAAGAAAAAGACAAAAGCAGGAATTAAAAATCGTTCCCAAAAACTCTGACATCTTAACCAAACCATCAAAGAAGTTAAAGCCAAATTTTCTTCTTCTGCTTTAGTAATTAATTCCCGTAAATTGCTAGAATGATGCTCAATATCAGCATCCGTTAACAGGAAATAATCTGGCTTATTTTCTTGTTTTTGGGCTTGACAAATTCCCTGTTCCATGGCCCATAATTTTCCTGACCAACCTGGGGCTAAAGGTTGTCCTGAAATGACTTGTAAACCCTCAGATTTTTGGCAATTATTGGCGACTTCTTGGGCTACATTACCCGTATTATCATCACTTTGATCATCCACTAAAATAATAGAAAAGTTGCCAGGATAATCTTGAGTCAATAAAGATTTTAAACTAATTGGTAAGACATCCGCTTCATTTCTGGCAGGAATAACAGCACAAACAGAAGGATAATGATTTAAGGGCTTTAAATTAGGATTAATTCGTTGATTACTGAACCAAAATCCTCCCCTAAAGAGTAATAAATATAGCCAAATAATCAAAGATAAAATTGCTATTGAAACGAATATATTCATCATCATTGAAAATAACTAATAATTAATTATTGGCTGTTGACAGTTCCCTTTTAAATAGTTAGCTGTGCTTGTTCATTAAAGCATTGACGATAAACTCCTTCTGTAACTAAAATAGCCGTTAGGATATTTGTTAACATAATCATAAAAAGGATCAAAATTTGATAAGAAGCCGCATTTAAAGGATCACTTCCCCCCAAAACCTGTCCCGTAAACATTCCCGGTAAACTCACAATTCCCACCACCATCATTTGATTTAAAGTAGGAATTAAACTCACCCGAATGGCATCTTTTCGATAAGTAGCGATCGCCTGTTGCGGAGTCGCTCCTAAACATAAATAGGTTTCTACCTCCCGTTGATTATGATTAATAGAATTAACCAAACGTTCCCCTGATAATGATCCACTATTCATGGCATTTCCCAAAACCATACCAGTCAAAGGAATTAAATACTGGGGAGAATACCAAGTTTCCGGCTGAATAATCAAAATTAGGGCATAACTGAGGGTTAAACCACTACTGACGAATAAAGAACCCCAAATCAGCGCAAATAAGCCTCTACCCTTATGAGGAATGCGATTTCGGCTGACTTTGGCCGCAATAGTTAACATTACCCCTAAAATGGCTAAAACAGGGAGAGGATGATTTAATTCAAAGATGGCAGCGATCGCATAACCGACGACTAATAGTTGTAGTAGCGATCGCCCTGTGGCTAACAATAATTGTCCTTCTAAGCCTAATTTTTGCCAATTTGATAGAACAATAGCCATCGCCATAATTCCTAATGACCATCCTAAATCTACCGTATCTAATTCAATAACGCCCTTCACCCTATTTATCTCCTAAATTTTTGTGTAGGGTGGGTTAGGTGGCGATCAATTATGCTACTCATCGGTTAATTTATGAACCACCGTAACCCACGATTAAAAGTAATGGCAAGCTTAACCAAAATAAGGGGGTTCATTGCCTGGTTTCCATTTGATATTACAACCAATACTAGGTTTTTGCTCAGAATCAAGAGATTTATCCCCTAAAACCCCTTCAATGGCTGCCCGTAAATCTTTTCCAGTGACAGGGAGAGCATTACCGGGCCGACTATCATCTAATTGTCCACGATAAACCAGGATTTTGTTGCGATCAAATAGAAAGAAATCAGGAGTACAAGCGGCAGTATAAGCTTTAGCAATTTCTTGGCTTTCATCATGACAAAATGGAAAATTAAATCCCAAAGTTTCTGCCATTAGCTTCATATTTTCGGGAGAATCATCAGGGTATTTTATAATATCATTTGTACTAATAGCCACAATCCCTAGGCCTTGCTCAACATAATCATTTCCGAGTTTAGCCAATTCTTCCTGAATGTGCTTAACAAAGGGACAATGAACACAAATAAACATCACTAATAAGGCTTTTTTGTCCCCAAAAGTATCTAAAGATATAGTCTTTTCTGATACGGCATCAACTAAAGCAAAATCGGGGGCTTTTGTGCCGAGGGGTAACATCGTTGAAAGGGTTCTTACCATAATAATTGCTCCTTAAAGAAGTTTCTTTTTAGCTTATTCTAATGAAAAAAGTTGTTAATTACCAACCCATTTTTGTTCTTGAGACAAAACTTTTACAATTTCTTTAACAATTCATCAACTTTGGTAATCCCGTCCTTGTTATCATATTGCTGATAAAGTTGACGGGCTTGATCTAAAGCTTTTCTTGCTTCTTTTTTTCTGCCTCTCTCTTTAAAAGCAACTCCTAAATAATAATAAGGTTCAGGATTTTGGGGAATAATTTCAATTAAATCTTTATAAGTTACAATAGCACCTAAATAATCTTTTTGGGCTAATTGAATTCTGCCTACTCCTGCATGAGCTTCAGGAGATTTGCGCTTAAGATAGGAAATTCTTCGATAAATTTTTAAGGCTTCATCTAAATTATTTTGAACTTCAAGAATCCTAGCAATTTTTAATTGAACTTTATAATTACTTGGATCAATTCTTTCAGCAGTTTCTAACTGTTTTAACCCTAAATCCAACTGTCCTTTTTGTAAAAATGCACTGGCTAATTGTAATCTTAATTCACTATTCCTCGGAAACCGATCCACCGCGTTACTTAAATATTGAATCGCTTTCTCAACCTCTTTTTGTTGCAGTAAAGAAGACCCCATAATAGCAAAAGCTTCAGGATTATTCGGATTAAGTGCAATCACTCGTTTATAGGATTCTGCTGCCCCTTCATAGTCTCCCTGACGCAGCAAAACAACTCCTAACCCGATGTAACTTTTAATTGATTTTGGGTCAAGTTGAATGGCATAATAATAAGCTGAAGATGCGTTCCTATTATCCCCAATATTCGCCAAACTATACCCTAAAGCATAATAAAAATCCGCATTACTAGAATCTAATTTTAGAGCTTGTTGATAATATTTAACTGCTGCTTGATAATTACCCTGTTGTGCGTGTAAATAAGCTAAACCAGAAAAGATTTTCGGATTGTCCCCATCCATGGTAGATGCTTGCTCATAAATAGCGATCGCTTGTCGATAATCTCCCGCATCCACCGCTTCTCTGCCGGCCCGTAGTAAATCATCAAGTTGTTGATTATTAGCCCCTTGAGCGAGCATTAAAGAGGGGTTAGGATAGGCGATCGCAGGTGCAAGGGAACTACTCAGTAAAAATGTTGCTATCCAGGGTAAGGTTGCTTTAGCAAACATGGCTTCAAATATTAGTAACTTTAACAAGCATAGTAACAGAAGTCTTTCCCCTATTGTTCTTATTACTTATTACTTACTCTTTACCTTGCCCGTAATTCGATAGTATCTTCCTTAATCATCACATCATAATGCCCATAAAATGATTGTCCCAACAAGCCAATGGGAAGGGCTGGATTAATGGCAATTTCTATACTTGATGATACCAGTTCCCCTGCTTTCACAGAAGCTACCTTACTAATACCAATGGGAACTACACCCCCTGCTGTTTGAGAGAAGGAGCCTCGTTCGGGTTTTAAGCCCATCACTGATGCCATATCGGTACTAATGGTAATCCCACTGGCTCCTGTATCAAAGAGCATCTCAAAGGTATGTTTACCATTAAAAGTCACATCAACCACCGGAATACCTGAATCTCGGCGTTTAATGGGAACTCTAAAAACAGTTTGGTTGGTTGAGGCGTTAGACTTGGGCGGATGAGGTGCGCCTCCCCCACAGAGATGACCTAAATCAATATTCTGTCCGTTGGTCCCTTGTAAAAAGCAAGATTGTTCCGCTAGAGTTTGGGGAACCTGCGCCGTTAATGTGATACTTGTAACCACAACGAGAGTGCTGAGGATTCGTTGAATGACCATAACAGCTAATGAATTAATGAGTATGAAAGCTTCTTGTTTAGTATTCCCAAGATGATGACTACAATTAACATTCTCGTCAATCTAACTAAGTTGAGACAATTTTCTGTGATAGTAGTCACATTTCAACTGTGATCTAAATCATCTCCTCAACCGAGATTTTTCAGAGAGATTGGGGAACACTCAATAATATAGCAGAACCCTATTGTGAGAGTCTATGATCTATGAGAACAACGATTGCTTTTTGTGCTTCTTTGGTTTCTAGCAGCTTCATTTTGGCTACCCCCGTGATGGCACAAGAATTTTCCCGCAACAGCCCTTATCATATCAACAATTGTGATTATAGCAATTATTTAATTACCAATAATGGACAGTGTGTCGATTTATCGGGAGATGGTTCGAGTCGCTATAATTTTTATGAAAGTAAATTTTTAACTGCCTTACAAAAAGCTGGTGTTTCTATTAGTTATGAAAGTTGTCAACCAGGTTTATTAGGTCATTATCAACCCGCACCTAACCGGATGACTATTTGTCAAAATAATCGAGAAGATTTTACCCTTTATATCGAAACTTTAGCCCATGAAAGTTGGCACGTCGTTCAAGACTGTGCGGCAGGATTTGATAATGGTGATGTGATCCCAATTATGAAGACAGATTCATCTACCTATCGTTCCATTTTAGTCAGTTTGGGGTCTGCTGATTGGGAAAGTTTAAATCTTTATGATCCCCAAGATTTACCCTATGAAATGGAAGCCTTTATGATGGAAAAACACCCCGATCAAGTGTTAAAGGCGTTAAATGCTTGTGCTTCTCGTCGTTGAATTAGGGGTTAGGAGTTAGGGGTTAAGGAATAGAAAAAATTCCCCCTCTAACTCCCTCTCTGAACAGAAAAAAAAGACGTTTTTCCTGTTATTCCTTGTCAAAAACTATCTTGATTGACCCCAAACCTTATAATCACCAAAACCGTTCTGAATTCGGCGCGTAGTGACGATTATTTCCCCACAAACTGCCCCAGTTGCTTCTCGGTTAAAGGCCTCGGTTCTATCCGTTGAAAATGCTCAATTCCTCTTAATTGAGTTTGGGCTAATTTCAGATTACTGATTTGGATTAATATCATATCTTTATACATCGGATCTGAGGGAGATATTCTATCAACAAATAATTCTTTTAGCTGATTTTTATCAATGGCAAAATCTAAATGCTTTAAGAATAAATCTCGCTTGTTAGGACGGACAGACACTAGATACCAGTTCACTAAATTTTCCGAAAATATGGGTTAATTAAGGCTATTTTAGTTATAGCAGAATTAACCCTGGCTTGTTGTCTTTTCCCTTGATTTAAACTCTAATTGTACTATTTCCCCAGGTTTCGGGGTCATTACTTGGGTGGAAAGCTGATGATCCCTTAATTGTTGACGAAACCCTTCTATCGTTCCCTCTTGTCGCAACACAGTAGCGAGTATTCCTTCATATTCTGTATCTTTTGCTTCTGCGGTGGGAAGAATAAATTGAGGTTTTAAGGTTTGACACAATTTAAGGCTGGTATTTTGCCCTTGTAAGACGGGAAGAAGATGCAAAATGCTAATTCCCACCACAGGGGTTAAAACAACGTCAATGGGGGCTTCTTCTGTTAAGCTGGAGCTATGATAACCGTGGGGTTCATAGTAAAGTTTATGTTCTGTGATTAAATCGATGATGACATAAGCATTTTCGACTAATTGGGGGCCAATAAGAGAACCTGGAAATGCTTTAATTTTTACCTGATTATCCAAGGTATAACTTTCCCCATGAGCTAAGGATGTCACTTGGGTGTAACCTAATTCTTGGACTACTTTGGCCCCATTGGGAGAAGCAACTACAGGAATATTATGATCTAATTCTTTTAGGGTAGGAATGTGAGCATGATCGCCTAATCCTTGGGACAAGAGAATTAAGTCAATAGGTTCCCCCAAATTATAGGTTTTTGATTTAACCCCTTTAAATAACCAGTCTAAATTACCAAATACCAAAGATCCTACTAACCAAGGGTCAAGAAGAATGCGTTTTCCGGCAATTTCTATTAACCAGGAATTATTATCAAGCCATGTTAACTGCATAAATCTGCTTCATCAATTACTTTACATTATTAGTTTTTTGTAGGGGTAATTCATGAATTACCTCTACAGATAGGCTTGTACTTAAGTTCTGAGACTGTTAAAATGTCTCTTGCTTTGTATTATTTAACCTCTAACAATTCCACATCAAAAATTAGGGTTGCATTGGGAGGAATAACACCACCAGCACCCCGCGCACCATAACCTAAGTCAGCAGGAATAATTAAAGTTCGTCGTCCTCCAACTTTCATCGAAGCAACTCCTTCATCCCAACCTTTGATGACTTGTCCTACACCAATTTTAAACGAGAAAGGCTGACCGCGATCGCGGGAACTGTCAAATTTCTTGCCATTTTCTAGGGTTCCTGTATAGTGGACTGTCACTGTTTTTCCCGTGGTGGGACTGGCCCCGTCTCCTTCTTTGACTTCAACATATTTGAGTCCAGAGGGCGTTTCTACTGTGTTTTCTAAGTCCATTTTTGTCAGTTCCTTATTGGTAATATTCAGGGTTAAAAGGGTTTCTGGAGTAATTTGGGTGATGTTTTCGGTGAGTTCACCTTTGAGGGTAGCTGCGATCGCTGTTGGTTGTTTAGGGCTACTAAACACAGAACTCAGTAGCAATAATAAACTACAGGCAGCAATAAGGCCAAAACTAATCAAAATTTCTCGCATAGATTTTCTGTTTCCCTGGTTGGTTTTCTTTAACGCCATAACTTATTCTCTAAATCTCTCACTTGACGTTCTAAACGGTCAATACGTCCTCTTAATTCATCCATTTCGGACTGACGAGGTACGCCTAAATCTTGTAACATATTGCGGAGTTGACGTTCCATGTTACCCTCAAAATTACCCTGTCCTGTTTTGATCTGTGTCATGAGATCATCAACAAAGGCTTGAGCTTGGTCAGGATTAATTTTACCTTCTTTGACCCATTGTTCGCTGACTTCTTTTAATCTTTCTGCTGCCAGTGACGTTGTTCCAATTCCTACTAGCAATAATTGCTTAATCCAGTCATTATTGTCCATGGCTTCTCTTGCCTCCCCAGCAAATTACAGGTTATGACACCCGAATTGATCACTTGACTATCTTATCGCAAGATATCATCAACCATGATTTATCTCACGACAACTCAACTTCAGCAAATTCGTCTCCATGCTCAAACTACTTATCCCCAAGAGTGTTGTGGGTTACTTTTGGGAACCCTTGAAAATCAGCACAAATTTGTGTTAGAAGTACGGGAAACTGAGAATAATTGGAGTCCTCACACTGATGAAAGTTTACCTCATCTCCCAAGTTCTACTGGCCAAACTTTAAGTAAGAACAACCGTTTTAGTATTGCGCCAGAGATTCTTTTACAAGTACAAAAAGAAGTCCGCGATCGCCAAATTAATTTGATTGGAATTTATCATTCTCATCCTGATTATCCGGCTATTCCTTCTGAGTTTGATCGTGTTATTGCTTGGCCTGCATATTCTTATTTGATTGTTTCTGTTATCTTAGGTAAAGCAACTGAACTACAAAGCTGGATACTCAATGAGCATCAGCAATTTAAACCAGAAATCATCAAATATGTTGCCTAATTCCCATCGACTCTATACAATGTCAGTGATTGTTCTTTAACTGGATAAATTGATGAAAAAAATCACAACATTTTTAGGGTTCTTTACCGGAACAACCTTAACTTTGCTTATGGGCAATACAGCAGCATCTGCGGCTTCCTTTAATTGGTCTTACACCACAGCAGGAGGGAGTATCTATACGGGAATGCTTGATGGGAATATTCAATCAAATGGAAACACTATTAATGTCACTTCTGTTATGATGAGTCAATTAAATGGGAGTTCTCTCCCTGAGACTCCTATTGTTCGTAGTAGTTCTGGTGTTTTAGGTTCTCTGGGAATTGTTTCTTTAAATGGTTTAACAATGAACTTAGGAGCTTGTACTGATACGAGTTGTAATAGTGGTATTTTTATCGGTGATTTAGGATTTGGAAGTGGTGAATTTTTTAGTACAACTGCGGATTTTGGCAATGATTTTGAAACCTTTGAATCGAGTCGTTGGACGTTAGCAGAAAAACCTCGTGTTCCTGAACCTTCTGCTACCTTAGCATTTGTTGGTTTGGGTTTAGCAGCAGTTGCTAAGTCTTCCTTAAAGAAACAATAAAAACATTAATTAAACAAGATTTAATTTTAGTTCCCTCAGTCATGGGGGATTTATTTTTTGTGATAAAGCTGTAATAAAATCTCTTGGTGAACTTGTCGGGTAATAGGATAAAAGTAAGCTAAAACTAAACTAATTATTAATAACAAGGTGGGTAATGGGCCAATAATCATCCGAATGGCCCATAAAGCTGTATCTGGTTGTTGTCCGGTACTTCCAGGAATATAACCAGCACTATCTAATAGTTTACCAACTAGAAATAAGGCTAAAGCAATGCCAATTTTTTGTAATTGTACGACTAAAGCAAAAAATATTCCTTCCCGTCTTTCCCCTGTTTTTAATTGATCTAAATCTACAACATCAGGCAACATTGACCAAGGTACAATATAAGCTGTTGCAATGCCAATTCCGGCCATAATAGCAATGACATACATTAAGATTACTTGCCCTGGTTGTAAGAAAAATAAGCCAATTACTGCTACAATTGTAAAGGGAATACCCATTAAATAAATCGCTTTTTTACCTAGACGATGACTAAGAAAATTCCACAGAATCATCATCATTAATGCTGTTCCTTGAACCGTAATTGCCATGCGGGTAAAATGTTCCTCAGATAACTTCATACAATTAATCACAAAATAGGGCAAAATTGCCGCAATTGTTTGAACACTTAACCAAGAACAAAGATAAATTCCCATCACACATAAAAAAGGAAAATTTGTCAAGATTACTTGTATTTTTTGCCACAAAGATGAGGGTGATGCTTGATGGTAATTGCCAGGTTTTTGTTCTACCTGATGATACCTTTTATAAGTTCCCCAAACACTAATAAAAATGGCAATAATGGCTATAATTCCCGCGAATAATCCTAAGATTAAATATTGTTGTTGTTTATTATCAACCCTGGAAAAAATTAGTTCAGCTAAAACCAAAGAAAAAATACTCCCTCCAATACTAAAAGCAGAACGAAAACTAATTAAATTAGTCCGCTCATCATAATCTTGAGTTAGTTCAGCAGATAAGGCACTATAGGGCAGCAAAACTGTTGTAAATGCAGCATAAAAAATTAAAGCAATTATCGTATAATAAATAATGAGCAATGTTTGATTATTAGTTGGGGGAATTGTCCACAATAAAAAACAACTTAAACCTAAAGGAATGGAACCTAAAATCATCCAAGGATAGCGTCTACCAAAACGAGAACGAGTGCGATCGCTTAACCACCCAATTAACGGATCATTTATAGCATCCCAAATTTTGCCCACCATGATAATCATGCCAGCTAAACTGGGATTTAAACCGACAACATCCGTCAAAAAAAAGAGAAAAAAGAAAACTAAAATATTACTAGGTAGGGAACCACTTAACTCTCCGATACCATAAGCTAACTTAGTTGAAAATTTTAGTTTAGTTTGGCGTTCAAAGCTTTCAAAAGATGACATTTTAACTCTTTAATTAATAATGAGTAATGAATAATGAATAATTATTCATTGATAAACAGTAAAATAAATCTGCTACAATAAATAGTCCACGCCCCTCAAAAATCGTGCGTTTACTTAGGTAAAACAACACCTATGCTAAATCCTAATTTGGAAACCATCGAACTCAATAGAGAGGAATTCCAAAGATACTCTCGTCACATTATTTTGCCAGAAGTGGGGCTAGACGGTCAAAAACGCCTAAAAGCTGCCAGTGTTCTCTGTATTGGTACCGGAGGCCTCGGCTCACCCCTTCTACTGTACCTAACCGCCGCCGGAATTGGACGCATTGGCATTGTGGACTTTGACATTGTTGATAGTTCCAATTTACAGCGTCAGATCATTCATGGGACTTCCTGGGTAGGAAAACCGAAGATTGAGTCAGCTAAAGACCGAATTTTAGAGATAAATCCCTACTGTCAAGTGGATTTGTACGAAACTCGTATTTCTTCCGAAAATGCCCTAGAGATCATGAAACCCTATGACGTGATCATTGACGGGACAGATAATTTCCCCACCAGGTATCTTACCAATGATGCTTGTGTGTTGCTCAATAAACCCAACGTTTACGGGTCAATTTTCCGCTTTGAAGGTCAAGCAACCGTCTTTAACTATCAAGGTGGCCCCAACTACCGGGACTTATATCCCGAACCCCCACCACCAGGAATGGTCCCCTCCTGTGCAGAAGGAGGTGTCTTAGGGGTACTTCCTGGCATCATTGGCACCATTCAAGCCACGGAAACCATTAAAATCATTCTGGGGGCAAAAAATACCCTTAGTGGGCGTTTATTGCTTTACAATGCCTGGGATATGGTGTTTCGGGAACTGAAGTTACGGCCCAACCCAGAACGGCCAGTGATTGAAAAATTGATTGATTATGAGCAATTTTGCGGCATTCCCCAAGCGCAAGCAGCAGAAGCACAAGAAAAGTCTGCTATTCCCGAAATTAGCGTTAAGGACTTGAAGGAATTAATGGAGCATGGGGCAGATGCTTTTGTACTAATTGATGTTCGCAATGTCAATGAGTACGAAATTGCCCGCATTCCTGGGTCTGTGTTAGTTCCCTTACCAGACATTGAAGAAGGGCCTGGCATTGAAAAAGTGCGAGAATTAGCTAAGGAACATCGTGTCATTGCCCATTGTAAGATGGGAGGGCGATCGGCCAAAGCATTAGGCATTCTCAAAAATGCTGGCATTGAAGGAACTAATGTGAAAGGAGGTATTACCGCTTGGAGTCAAGAAATTGATCCCAATGTTCCTCAATATTAAATGAAGCAATTCATCTCCGGTTAAGCCTATCGGTTTGAACGGGAGATGAATTACGACCAGCAAATAAACCCCGAAACGGGTAAGTTAAAATTAACAATCTGTTAACCCCATTCTTGGCTAAGTTACAGGATTTGATCATTATGATCAGCGATCGCATTCTCAAAAGTATCTTCTACAATAAGATCAGGAGGGCGAGCATTATGAATACAATAACAAATTATCAAAGTAAAATTAATACTCTTTGGGCAACTTTTCTTTTAGGAACTTTATTCCATACTCAACTGGGTTTAATGCCTCTATTTCATGGACAAGATATTGCCCATTCTCATGATACCAGTGATATTAGTTGGGTTTTATGGCTAATGTTAGGCTTTTTTATCTTACCCATGTTTGCCATGATTGCAACAGTTTTTACCCAGTCTAAATCTTTTCGTGTTGGGCATTTTTGGTTAACGGTAATTTACTCTTTCCTCAACTTTAGTCATATTACGGCTGATTTATTTGTCACTCCCATTGCTTGGTTTCAAATTGCCTTAATGGTCATTCTTTTTGTCATTGGGTTACTACTCAATATTGTATCTTTCCAATGGATGAAATATCACCCAAGTAGGAGAAGTTCAGAAGTGCAGGAATTGAGAAGTTCGGGGGTTTAGGTATTGGGAGTATGTTTGTAAAGTCATGCTCTTTCACAAGTAATAAGTGGTAGGGGCAAGGCATCAAGAAGTTTTATCTACTGATAGGAAATATTCATACTTTCGCCTTGCCCACTCTTAGGGTTAAAACCACAGAAGTTTAAGGAATTTGTAAGGAAACTAAATTATTTTCCGGTAAATAGCTACGAAACTTACCATGATCTGCAAACACAGCAACCAAATGTAACCAAGCATCCGGTTCCCGATGTAAGTCGGCCCAAGGAACCGCTAATTCTAAACACTGATTAAAAGCCACCTCAACCCGACTATGTTTAGGATGCCATTCATGATTATCCCAGGCCTGTTGTAACCAGAACGACTGGGTAATCAAATTAATGCCTACATGATGATGAAAATGATAATTTAAAGGAGCTTGATCGGGCAATTCAGCTAAAGGGGCAGGACTATTATAAACAGGAGAATCTGCATAATACCAAAGCAAATGTAACTCATTGGGTAAATCTTTGCCAGGTTTTACCCCCATTTTCAAATCAAACCGCAGATAAAAATTGAGGTGATCTAACCCATAAAACAACCGTTGCACTGTACTCGCTTTGTGCATGGTTCCCATGGCCCCACCAATTTCAATACGTCCTGCTTTTGCCCAGTCCTGTTCATCCCCATAACCATCAATAATCGGTTGAATAAACCCTTGAGGACGGCGATCGCCTTTTCGGACATGATCTTCTAAGGGTTGATATAATTTGGACGGAACAGGTTCATTGAGGCTATGATAAACCCCCCGTAAATGTTCCCGAAATAATTCATCAAACAGGGCATCATCATTAGAAGAATGACCATCCCCAAACCACCAAAACCAGTCAGATCCTTCCGCTGCATATAAAGCTTCCCAAGCATTGGGGTTAGTTTCTTCCGTTGCTTCAGGATGTTTGGCCATCATCTTACGGGTTTCGGTGAGTAAGTCCCAAGCTTTATTTTTCACCGGATCACCGATCCAAGTGCTAAAGCTTCCATCTACCCATGATCCACTATGTAACTTTTCAGCAGGAATCGTTTCTGTTGCCGGAAATTTGTCTAAAAATTCGGAAACTGTCACCAGTTTGATGTCTTCATCCTGACTTAACCGTTTATATAACTCTCTTAAGAAGGGTAAACCATCATCTTGATAGAATTCCCAACAATTTTCCCCATCTAGGGCTATAGTAACTAACCAAGGTTGTTGTAGACTGGTTTCTTCTCCTTCTTGTCGTTCAATTAAAGAACGAGAAATTGCTTCTAAATGGCCGGTTAAATCAGAAACCGCATGACGGACATCCATTCCCCCATAGGTAAACCCAATTAAGTCCGATAAACGGTGATCTCGAAACACAATAGAAACATCACCATAGAGGGTTTCTAAGCGATAGGGACGATAAATTAATTCAGGTTCATAGACATTTCCTGTCTCATCTCGATGGAAAAAGTGCTTAAGACTCCATCCTAATACCGCTTCATCGGAACAGATCCACTTAAATTTTGCTTGGGCAATATAGGGCAAAATCGCAGGACTCACGGACTGTTCTGAGGGCCAGAGTCCTCTCGCTTCTCTACCAAAACGCTCATAATACACCTCTCTCGCTTTCCGCAGGTGACGGGGAATGTCCTGGGGATACTGAAACCGTTTTTCGGGTAATTCCATCTGAGGAATAGCCACGAGTCCAGCATTAGTATCCGCGAGTAAGGGTAAGATCGGATGACTATAGGGGGTTGTCGTTACCTCTAATTGCCCCGCATCTTGCATCTTTTTATGTTGGGGGATAATTTGACTGATAATCTCCCGATGTTTGGCAATGATTCTCTGGCGATCGCTTAAAGTAAAGCCTTTTCCTTGTTCAAACCAAGCGGCAATATCGGGATCTTTTTCCCGAAAAATTGGATCGATCCAAGCTAAATTATGCCAAGCTAATAAGTCACTATAATCTCGATCTGTCCAGTTTTCTAAACACCATCTGATGCCTGTTTCCTGTCGTTGTTCATAAAGTTTGGCATAACGAGGATGAGGATCAATTAAAGTACGATGGTGAGCATCAAAAAAGTGTTTAATAATAGCTTGTTTTTGTGTTTCGGTGAGTTGTTCTTCTGGAGTTAAAGTCAAGGCCATATAAGGATCAATGGCTGTTCCCTCACTATAATCCTCTAGTTGCAAGATTAAGGACGGGACTAAATTTACAGTCTGATGTAATTGAGGATATTCTTCTAAAACGAGAACCAGATCCAAATAATCTTTGACACCATGTAACCGCGCCCAAGGCATCCGATATTGTCCATTGGGATCGGCAATAGCTTCACGGGATTTATATAAGGGTTGGTGTTGATGCCAGATAAATGCAACGTATAGAGGATGGGCCATTATTAATATTTAATCTCTTTTTTGAGGTCACTTACCTATTTAGATTAACGCGAAATTTCCCTTTCTTTGTCCTTTTGTCCTTACTTGTTCACATTTTTTGCTCCATCCACATACACAAAGTATCTTTTTTGTCAAGCTCAGTTTATAAATATTGATAATATGCTTCACAATTTTTAATAATAGTCACCCGAAACCTTCTGATTTTTGGTGATTATTGGTCAGGGTTTCTTGACAAGTTTTTGAGTTTACTAGGATTGAGGGGACTTTTTTAATATTTGTCTATAAAATAAGCCTATTGTATAATACTAACACTTAATTCTGAAAATTGCCAAAATCCGATTATGGGTCAAATTCAGGCAAAATCAGGGAAAATAGATCATTGATTAAGTTTTGTAAAGTTAGTAGTTTGATTGAAAAGAATGATGGTATTGACAAAAGCCATAAAATAACTTAATCAATAGTAAATAATTAATCTTTTTGGTCATTAAACTTAGGATTAAAGACTTTTTTATACTGTAAACTGGTAGCACCAAAATTAATTAAAAGTCCAATAGGAAAATCATAAGCAACGACATAATTTTTAGCTTGTGCAAGATGGACATTTTCTAAATTAATAACAGCTTTGAGTTCAACAATAACATTATCTTCTACGATGAAATCTGCTCGTCTTATCCCGACTTGTATTCCTTCATAATAGATAGCTTGTTCTTTTTCCCTAGCAAAAGTCAGTCCTGTTTTTTGCAGTTCAATGACTAAACATCTTTGATAAATGACCTCTTGAAACCCATTGCCTAATGTGTTATGAATCTTCATTGAGCAACCGATAATTTTATAGGTGATGTCTTCTAGTTTCATATCCTTCCCCCATAAGTATCAGGATTAATCAGGATTATAAGATTTACAGGATTAAGTGGAAGCATTCTCTAACAATCTCATCCTCTTATCGATAACCTAATCCTGTTCATCCTATCATCTTCAAAATCCTGATCCTGGCAATTAACCGATAAAATAAAATAATATCCCCCATTGCTCATACTCAAAAATCATGCCCCTTACCACTCCCGTTGACTTCCAAGATAAATTTGATGTCATTGTTGTGGGTGCTGGCCATTCGGGATGTGAAGCCGCCCTGGCAGCAGCCCGTTTAGGGTGTCGTACCCTCATGTTAACCCTCAACCTCGATCGCATTGCCTGGCAACCCTGTAACCCCGCAGTGGGTGGCCCAGCAAAGTCCCAATTAACCCATGAAGTGGACGCATTAGGGGGAGAAATCGGCAAAATGGCTGATCGCACCTACTTACAAAAACGGGTTCTCAATAGCTCACGGGGCCCCGCAGTTTGGGCCTTACGGGCCCAGACGGATAAACGGGAATATTCGGCAGTGATGAAGGAAATTGTCGAAAATCAAGATAATTTGAGCATTCGTGAAGGGATGGTCACAGATTTAGTTTTGGGGAACAATGATGAAGTAATAGGAATACAAACGTACTTTGGAACTTGTTTCGGGGCCAAAGCAGTTATTTTGACCACTGGAACCTTTTTAGGGGGAAAAATCTGGATCGGTAATAAATCGATGGAAGCAGGCCGGGCAGGAGAATTTGCGGCCGTTGGGTTAACGGATACCCTTAACCAGTTGGGGTTTGAGACGGGACGACTTAAAACAGGGACTCCTGCACGGGTAGACAGGCGATCGGTAGACTATACTAACCTGGAACCCCAACCCCCTGATGAGGAGGTGCGTTGGTTCAGTTTTGACCCGGATCTTTGGGTCGAACGAGAACAAATGAATTGTTATTTAACTCATACCACTGCTCAAACCCATCAATTAATCAGAGATAATTTACATTTGTCTCCTATTTATGGCGGGTTTATTGACTCAAAAGGGCCCCGTTATTGTCCTTCTATTGAAGATAAAATTGTTCGGTTTTCTGATAAAGAAAGTCATCAAATTTTTATTGAACCGGAGGGAAGAAATATCCCTGAATTGTACATTCAAGGGTTTTCTACTGGTTTACCGGAGAATATTCAATTAGCTATGTTAAGAACCCTTCCTGGGTTAGAAAACTGTATTATGTTGCGTCCTGCTTATGCAGTGGAATACGATTTTTTACCCGCGACCCAATGTTATCCTACCCTGATGACGAAAAAAATTGCAGGGTTATTTTGTGCAGGCCAAGTCAATGGAACAACGGGTTATGAAGAAGCAGCAGCGCAGGGTATTGTGGCCGGAATTAATGCTGTTAAATATGTGAAAGATGAGGAGATGATTATCTTTTCCAGAGAAGAAAGTTATCTGGGAACATTAATTGATGATTTATGTACTAAAGATTTACGAGAACCCTATCGGATGTTAACTTCTCGGTCTGAATATCGTCTCATTTTACGGTCTGATAATGCAGATCAAAGAATGACTCCTTTGGGTCGAAAAATTGGCTTAATTGATGATCGTCGTTGGTCTTTATTTCAACAAAAACAGGCTAATATTGTCGCAGAAAAAGAACGCCTTTACGAAACCAGAATAAAAGAACGGGATGAAGTCGGAATGATTATTGCTAAGGATATTCAACAAAAAATAAAAGGTTCAGTTACCCTAGCAGACTTGTTACGTCGTCCTCAATTTCATTATAGTAATTTAGAACATTATGGCCTCGGAAATGAGCAATTAACTACTGTTGAAAAAGAAGGGGTCGAAATTGAGCTTAAATATTCCGGTTACTTAAAACGTCAACAAATTCAAATTGAACAAATTAGTCGTCATAGTAACCGAAATTTACCCCCAGATCTTGATTATATGACCATTGAAACCCTCTCTATGGAAGCTAGGGAGAAATTAACTAAAATTCGTCCCTTAACCCTTGGCCAAGCGTCTCGTATTGGAGGAGTCAACCCCGCAGATATTAACGCTTTATTAGTCTATTTAGAAATGCGATCACGTTATCAGTCCCTATCAGCTTTATCAGAATAAAGAGACTAGCTATAGAAGTTATATTTTCTATAGCTAGTATTCTTAGACAAGCAGGATTAAAATGATCAACAAATATTTGATTGTTCTCGAAAAAAGTGAAACTGGATTTTCTGCTTATTCACCTGATATATTAGGGTGTATTGCTACAGGTGAAACCTTGGAAGAAACCACTAAAGAAATGGAATCTGCCTTAGCATTACATTTATCAGATATGGAAGAATTACCTCAAGCACGAGGAATTGATTCTTATTTAGAAGCATTACAAGATTCAGAAGGAGAAGAATTTTATTTGACTTTTATTTCAATTCCAGTTTCCCGTCAACTATCACCAAGATAAACAATCAAACTTAAAGAACCATATTTTTGAGGAAATTAATCATTAATTACATCCTGATTTATCCGTTTATGTTCAATAAATTAGTTGAATTTCATTAATCAATTCCCTCTGGCACACGAATACTAACACGGCCTTCAGGAGTGACAATGATCTCGCCTCCTAATGCTTTAATTTCTGTTATGGCCCTTTCTTGGGTTTTCGCATCAACTGATCCCGATAAAACCTGTGTCCAAGCACCAATTTGAGCAACTTTACTCTGGGGATTTTTTTCTAAAAATTTAACCGTTTCTCGTCTGCGTTTAGCAGTATTTTGACTGCCTTCATCTGGATAAGTTTCAGCCCAATTAGCTGCCATTGTATTTGAGTTTTTGGCAGCTTCAACATCTCCTAAAAATAATAACTCATCTATCCCTTTATAAATCCAGAGATAATAGGGAGGATACACAGGAGAGATGACTTTACTCGGTGTCTCTTTTAAACTTTTTTCTAGATAGGCCACAGTTTTATCAGGTTGCCCCGCAAAAATAGAAGTAGACACCGAAATTTTAAGAGTGGCATCAACAAAACGAGGATCTCGATCAACCACTAATTCCAAATAATCAGGACTTAAAGAATATCCTGTCTCACCACGGGCTTCTCCATCACCAAAATATTGAATAAAACGCAAGTAAAACCAATCAGCTAACAAATTATTAAACCCAATATTCGGAACCCCTTTATAAACATCCAATTGAACTTTTTCCAGTTGTTCTTGTTTTTTATATTCGGCGGTAGTTAACTTGGCTTGGTTGGGGTTAAGGCGGTATTTTTGTAGCCAAATAACCCCCGTTAAACTCAAGGAAATGATGGCTAAGGTTCCTATCATTTTTCCTAACTGTTGTGGTGGCAATTGCAGCTTCATTGATAATTTCTGGGAGTAAGACTAGGATTAAGATCATCAATCCTATCCTAGCTTAATCAACCCTTCATTGTCTGTCCTACTCAACAATTTGTTAACTTTTCTTAATGGCTACCACTCCCTAATAAAAATAGACTAATCAGCGTCCCACTATTCCAAAGACTATGGACTAACATCGAGGAAAGAAGATTCCGCGATCGCGTATAAACAACTCCTAAGACAATTCCTAAGATGGCTAAAGGTAGCACCTCTGATAAATTTAAGTGAGCAACCGCAAAGATTAAACTACTCAAAATAATCGCTCCCCATACGGGAAAATACCGAGTTAAGGAAGGTAATAAAAAGCCTCGAAACATGATTTCTTCGTAGACAGGGGCTGCGATCGCTGCGGTAAAGTAGAAAATACCTAAAACTACATTATCTTGTGCTTCTAAGGCGAGAGAAAGTAAGGGGTTGCTGCCTCCTTGTCCCTGCCAAATTTGTTGATTAATTAAGGAAACAATTACCACTAATGGTAAGGCGACTAAATAACCAGAAACTCCCCACACTATCCAGTTACTAAACAACTTAAATTTAAACCAATCTTTCGGTAAGGGAAAAAAGGGTTTAATTGAAAAATATAGTACCCCAAGTCCACCTAAAGCCATTGCTAAATAACTTACTAATACATAGATGGCTTTTCCCCGTAAGTCAGCATTAGTCAGATCAATATTTAGGAAACTAAATATAATGGGAAGGACAATTTGTCCTACAAAAAAGAAACCAACAACTAAAACTTGCCAAAAGGTTTCTGCTGTCCAAGGTGTTTGCCAATTAAATTGTTGATCAATGGCTAAAATAGCATTTCCTTTCGGAAGAAATAACTGAATTAAAAGAAATATCAATAGCCCAAAGCCAATTAATCCCCCTAAGATGGGAATAATGGCAACTAAAGTTAGTTTAATAATGGCTTGACTAGCGACTTCTTGTTGTTGAGTTTGTAAGCTTATTAAATTAGCTTGACTATCTTGAAGCTGATAAAGTTTAGTTAAGGCATAATCACGAAACCACCCGGTTAATTCATCTTTAATTATTGTTTCTGAATTGTCTAATATTTGGGGTTGAGGACTCCATAAATTAATTAGGACATCAGTTAACATTTGGGGAGAAACACTAGAGTTATTTTGTAACTGATTTGAGGCTATATTTTTCCAGGTTTTTAAGGCAGCTTCAACATTTTTTTGATGGGCTTCAAGTAGACCAATTTTTAATGCTAATTTATTGATTTCCTCAGCTTGTTTTTGGATTTCTTGTTGTATTTGTTTTTGATCAGCAGACAGAGGGAGAATAGAGTTTAGATTGTTGTTAACATCTTTTTCTAAAGTTAGTGATGGAGAATTTAGACTGTTGAAATTAGATTCTAATCTATCTAAATTCTTTTGGGAAAGTTCACGCGCTTCTTGATATTGACTTAGGGCTAATTTATCAGTATTTTTTCCCAATAAAGCTTGTCTTACTTCGTTAAATTCAGCTAGATTATCTCCAGATAATTCTGATGCTTGAAGGACTAAATTTGTTTGATAGAGTTGTAAGTTTGATTGAATTTGTGGTTGACTAATACTCCCAATAATTGAGAATAATAAAGGAATCACTGAAACAATAGTGATGACTATTAGAATTAATCGCTTTGTTGTCATTAAAAATCCTCGGTTTTGCTAGTTATTTTCAGAGGTTAGAACCAAAATAAATCCTTCTGCTTTCCCTAATATTTTAGCATTAGATAGGGGTAAATTTTTGAAACTATTTTGATCGAGTAGGAGATAAGAAGATGTTAACGCTAATTTTTCTAATGCGGTTTGATCTTGAGCAAGCACTTGGCGATCGCTATAAAAATCTAAACTAGGACGACTGTAAGCAAATGAGGTATAAATGATGGTATTGTCTGGAGTGTGTTGTCTAATTAAAGTAGCGACAGGTTTCACGGGAAATGCCTCATTTAATTCCCAAATCCATGATTCAGAGGTCATGAATATTGCGAGACTCATATATAAACCTATGATCAAAATTATAACAAAATTGGGAGAAGTTTGTCGAATTTTTTGCCAAGACAATAAAAAAGTCAAGAAAAGAATTAAACCAGTAACAATTAAATTGATTTCTTTCCCTTCCATTAAGAAGTAAATTACACCAATTAACGCAGCAATACTTCCCATTAAAAAGCTATAGGACAACATTTTAGGTGTAGATTTATGAGGTTCCCAAAATTGAGATAAATAAGCACCAATTCCTAGAGCAAAAAAAGGATAAATTGGCATAATATACCAAGGAAGTTTAGTTCCCATGAGAGTTATTATTGCCAAAAATAGACAAAATACTGTTAACACTAATTTTCCCCAAGATTCTTTTTTTTGTTGCCAAGCTAACATTAAACTTCCAGGTAAAAAGAGTAACCAAGGAAAACTATATTTAATCAATTCAAGTCCATAATACCAAAATGAACCGCTATTTCCTTCCACTGCAGTTGCAAGACGATCAAAATTTTGTTGTTGAAAGTGAACTTGAATAAAGATATGTCCATAATGATTAATTTGGATAAAATACCAAATAAACACTGGCATAAATCCGAGGAATATTCCTAACCATAAAGCAGGATTTTTAAGATAATTTACTGGTTTATCTAAGAGTATATATACCCCTAGAATGGCAGCTAAAGCAATGACTAAAGTGCCTTTACTCAAAGCAATTAATCCTAACCCAATACCATAACCAATTGCCCATTTAGGGTGTTTTCGAGATTTTAATAAACAGAGGATAGAAAAGATAAAAAATGTGTTAATTATTCCATCTATCATCCCTAAGCGTCCATGACGAATAATAGGTAATAATGTTAGATAAACTAAACTACTTAAAATGGCTGGTAGCTGCTGAGAAAAGAGATTTTTTCCTACTAAATATAACAGAGGAACCCCTAAAGCTGTTAGTAATGCACAGGGAAAACGAGTAGTAAATTCACTAATTCCTCCTAATTGATAGCTGAGGTTGATTAACCAAATAATTAAGGGAGGTTTTAAGAGAAAAGGTTGACCATAATAAGTTAAATAAAGCCAATTTCCTGTTTTAAACATATCCTTAGTAACTGTCCCATAGTAACCTTCATCCCAGTCTCTTAAGGGTAAATTTCCTAAGCCAATAAACCAGAGAAATAATGCTAAAATCAATAAGACAAAGAAACAGAAATAGGGGTTTTTAAACTGATAACTTAAATCAAATTTAGTCATTATTTTTTTGAGTAATGAAGTAAAGATAATATTTCTCATTGTAAATAAATGCTTTCCTGAAACTTGCCAATAATTGCATATTTAGCTCGGAAATGGGTTGATTAAATTCTCTATTTATGATTAATAAAATAGGTTTATTCTGTTTGGCAATTAATTGATTTATCTGTAGCATTAAATCAGCATCACTGATCAATTTTCTCTCTTGACTAAATAAGACATAACTGCCTAAGTTTTGAGTTTCTGGATAGTAGATTTTTTGATTAAGATAACCACTAATAGGAGACACAGCAAAATCTTCAGTTCCGATCATTAAATTGGTTGTTAAGTTGTTTTCTTGGATGAATTTTGCCGTTGCTTTACTTGCTGAGTAAGGCGTAATTAAATCTCGACTAAAGGCCACAATTCCTGCGATGACTTGTAACCATAATATTATCATAATCAAAGTCTGTTTATGAAGCTCAACAAATTTAAACCATTTTAGCCAAAGTCTTGAAAATTGGGCAGGAAGTTTAGATAAATATTTAACAATTACATCAGATTCAGGATAATAATAAGCGATCCAAAGAGCAGTAATTAAGATAATATATAAATGTCCATAATGTCTCTGAGATCCTAAAAATTTAAGGTATGTAAAGAGAAGAATTTGTAAACTTCCCATGAGATAAAAACATAAAGCAATTGGTTTTTTTATAAGGATAGTAATTGCAAATCCGAATAAACCTAAAGAAAGAAAAGAAAAAAGAACAAGATCAGTTGGTTTAGAATCACTCGGAATAATCACTAAAATATAGCTTCTCCAAATTCTTGTAATAGTTTGGGTAAGTCGATTAAAATCAAACTGAAATAACCATTGATCGGCACCACCTTGTAAGGTACTATCTCCAGGAGGTAATAACATAAATACAGATATAATAATGCCTATACCCAATAATAGCAAAGCATAAACAAGATTATAAATATTAGCCTTAGTCTCATAATTTAGCTTATTTTTAAAAGCATACTCAATCATCAATGTCAATGCTAATGCCAGTGAAATCAGCAAACAATAAGCATTCGTATTCGCCATTAAAGCCAGAATGAAAGCTAAAGGTAAATAACTTTTATGACGACTAGGAAAAAAGATGCAAAAAAGAAATACAAATAAAATACCAATGGAGTAATTACGACTAATCAAAGAATATTCATAGAGGGGAAGATAGCCAAAAATAAACAAAACTTTTTGGATTCTTTTAAAAGGAGAAAATAGAATAAATAAACCAAAAGCCCCCGTTGAAATTAACCAATGAAAAAGCTGCATTGCGACGGGATTAGGAGTTAATTGATTAAGTATTAATAGACAAAGATACCAAAGCAGAGGATGTCCTTCATACTTAATATTGTGAAAAAAATCAACAAAAGAAACACTATCTCTAGCAATTAACCAACCATTTAATTCATCACGCCACATGGCATGATTTAAAGTTCCAATTAAAATAATAATGGCAAATAAACCAAGAACACCTAGTTCAAAACTTTTATTATGTTTGAGTTTAAAATAAGACAACATAGAAAATTTTGGCTGTTGTAAAATCATTAATTTTTCCAAATATCAAGAAAAATCTAACAACTTAAAAAACAAGTGATGAGAAAGACCCAATAACCTGTAATCTAGAAATTAAATAGAGCCTAGAGAGGATAGAAAGATTGGCTACTCGCGTTATTATAGTGCGTCATGGACAAAGCAGCTACAATGCTCAAAAGAGAATCCAAGGTCGTAGTGATGAATCCGTTGTCACAGAAAAAGGTCGTCAGGATGCTCAAGCCGTTGGTCATACCCTCAGTTCCCTTCCCATTGATGCTATTTATTGTAGTCCCTTGCAACGGGCAAAAACCACTGCTGAGATTATCCAAAACTGCTTTATTAAGCCACCCAGTTTATCCCCCAGTGAGCAACTTAAAGAAATTGACCTTCCCCTCTGGGAAAATTTGCATAAACAGGAAGTCATTGAAAAATTTCCCACAGACTATCAATGCTGGAAAGAAAGACCAGATGAATTTAAAATGGTTATGGCAACTCCTGAAGGACAAAAAGACCATTTTCCTGTCATTTCCTTATACAAACAAGCCCAAGAATTTTGGCAAAATCTCCTAGCTAAACATTCAGGACAAACCATTTTAATTGTGGCTCATAATGGCATTAATCGCTGTTTAATCATGAGTGCCATTGGTATTCCTCCCTCTCATTATCATCGGATTCAACAATCTAATTGTTGTATTAATGTGTTAAATTTTACGGGTAATTGGGGCGAAACTGTCCAACTCGAATCTCTTAACCAAACCTCTCATTTAGGCATTCCCATTCCTCCAACTCGTGCCGAAAATAATCGATTAAGGTTATTATTTATTCGTCATGGGGAAACCCAATGGAACCGAGAATCTCGCTTTCAAGGAATACGAGATATTCCTCTCAATGATAATGGCAAACAACAGGGACAAAAAGCCGCTGATTTTCTTAAAGACGTAACTCTAAATTTTGGGGTAAGTAGTCCCTTATTAAGACCAAAAGAAACCGCCGAAATCATCTTACAATATCATCCTGATCTTAGCTTAGATTTGCGTCCTCAATTGACAGAAATTTGTCATGGACTGTGGGAAGGAAAACTAGAAAGCGAAATTGAAACCGCATTTCCTGGACTGCTGCAAGAATGGAAAGATGCCCCGGAAACGGTGCAAATGCCCGAAGGAGAAAACCTACAACAAGTGTGGGATAGGGCGGTTGCTTGTTGGCAAGAAATTGTCAAAGATTATAGCAATTCATCCCATCCTCAAACCGGAATTGTTGTAGCCCATGATGCCATTAATAAAGTAATTTTATGTGATTTATTAGGGTTACAACCTGCCAATTTTTGGAATATTAAACAGGGCAATGGTGGAGTGAGTGTCATTGACTATCCCCAAGGAATAGACGGGCCTCCCGTCTTACAAGCTATCAATTTAACCACCCATTTAGGGGCTGGAGTATTTGATAAAACAGCAGCAGGGGCCTTATGAAATTTCTCCGCAAATGATGAGGGTTTTGATAATGTCTTAAAAATCTCTTATTTGGCAAGGAAATTGATTGACTTTTAGGGCTTGCTGAATCAAATGAAAAAGTATACCAAACAAGGATTTTAAGCTGTGTAAACTCTAGATTACTTTGGTATACTTTTTCGGACAAACTTATTGATCATTACTAAATTAGTGTTTTTTGCTTATTGATATAATCCCTAAGCCACCTAAAATTAATAAAGCTAGGCTAGAATTAGGTTCGGGAACTGGAGTATTAGGATTAGGATCTAGTATAACTATTCCAGTTTTATTCAAATCATCTGCTCCAAAGGCAATATCTGTGAAAATAAAGAAATCTCCATCCCTTGCAAAATTAACATTAAATATAGTGTCTACACCAAAATTGGGTTCTGGTGGCTTTGGTCGATCGCTTCTGATATTGAAAGCCAAGTTATTAGTTCCTATTTCATAGCTAAATTGATCGATAACTTTTGGTTCTAATGCGGATATTTCTAATAGAAAATTATCCTGACGAAAAGTCCCTTCAAAAAGGTTAACCTCATTAGCCGAAATAAACCCGTCTTTATTCTTGTCGGTTGCGCGAAAGGTACCATAAAGCATACTCTCAGGGAAAAAATTAGGTTCCGTGGAGTCGTATTGTCTCTCAAAAATGAATGTTGAAGCCTTAGCTGAAGTCACCCATAATGAGTTAACCAAAATACTCATTCCCAAAATCAATAAACTTTTAGAATTCATTTTTTTTACCTACTATCGATTGGTAAGGGTTTTAAGCTGTGTAAACTCTAGATTACTTTGGTATACTTTTTAAGCAAAACCTATTGATCCTTACTAATTTGGTGTTTTTTCCTTATTGATATAATCCCTAAGCCACCTAAAATTAATAAAGCTAAACTAGAATTAGGTTCTGGAACTGTAGCTTGAGGCTCAACTCCCTCGTCTGGTATTTCTTCAACTCTTCCAGTTTTATTAAAATCTTCTGGTGCAAGGATAGCATCTCCGTCTCTAAACGTATCAAAATTCCTGGCAAAATCAACATTAAACTCAATGTTTTCGTCACGGGTAGGATCTGGGATGGGTTGATCGGTTCTGACATTGAAAGTCAAGTTATTAGTTCCTATTTCATATCTAAAATTAGCAAAAACTTTAGGTTCTGATGCTTTTATTTCTAATAGAGAAATACCATCACTAAAAGTCCCTTCAAAAAGGTTAACCTCATCAGCCGAGATAAACCCGTTATCATTGTTGTCGGTTGCGTGGAAGGTACCCGAAAGTAACCCATTTGGTGTCGTGGAGTCATATTCTCTTGAGAAAGAGAATGTTGAAGCCTTAGCTGAAGTCACCCATAATGAGTTAACCAAAATACTCATTCCCAGAATCAATAAACTTTTAGAATTCATTTTTTTAACCTACTATCGATTGGTAAGTGAGCTAATGGATTGATTTAAGTCCATGATTAGCCCCAAAAATACTACGAGTCTTGTAGCACACAAATCAATTTAAACATAGGAAACTGAGTTCGATGTATATTTTATTAATTTTTTTGTATAACTTAATTCGATAACATTCCTGTTCTAGAAGACTGCAACCTGTATAAAAATTGACATTTTTGGACATTATGTCCCAGAATTGCTGTAGATCTTGGGCAAAAAATTAAAGTTTGTTTTTGTAATGGGGATTTACGCCCCGCTCCAAAAAAGTTTTGCGGCTCGACTGGGTTCGCCGAACATCCTTCATTTGACAAGGTTTTAGCCAATTATTTATCAGCCAGGACTTAGCAACAGACAGTCCCTGTCGGGTAAATTCAGGAAGAGACTACCAATTTGTGGAAAAAACGGCCATAATAGGAGGCGTTAAACCCTTAGATTTAATCCTGGGGCCAGGCAAAATCGTCAATCTCAAATTGAAAATGGCTTGACTCTCGGCCAAATTCTAGTAAGCTACTATATCAACATCAACATGAAAAAATCCTAAAATCATCGATCCCCGTTTATTGAAATCTCTATTAATCTTTCGGAGTGAGGAACTAAAAAAATCGTGTCGTTTAGCACTATTCGACAACTGGCCAAAGGGAAGAAGCCTTCTTCTTCTGAGCCTTCATTTCAACAAGGCGTTCTCAGAGTTGCTGGAGGAACCGTCCTCAGTCTGAGTTTATTAGCAAGTTCTATTGTCGCCGGAGGACTCGTCGGACTGGCCATCAGCTTTCGTAACCTTCCTGATGTACGGATGCTGAACACCTACGCCCCCACAGAAACCAGTTATATTTATGATGTCAAAGGCCGGCTGCTGTCTCGACTCCATGGAGAAGCCAACCGAGAAGTTGTCAGCCTCGATCACATTTCCCCTGAACTGAAACGGGCAGTCATGGCCATTGAAGACAGTCATTTTTACCTACATCATGGCATCAACCCCAACAGTATTGGTCGGGCCATCTGGGTTAACTGGAAAAGTGGCGGTGTGGTAGAAGGAGCATCAACCATCACCATGCAGTTAGTCAAAAATATTTTCCTCTCCAGTGAACGCACCGTCAGTCGCAAACTCTCCGAAGCCGTTTTGGCCATTCGGGTTGAACAGGTTTTTGACAAAGACGAAATTATGGAAATGTACCTCAATAACATCTATTGGGGTCACAACAATTATGGGGCCCAAACTGCGGCCCAAAGCTATTTTAATAAGCCAGCCTCTAAATTGAACCTAGCGGAAGCTTCCATGATGGCTGGTTTAATTCAAGCCCCAGAAAACTATAGTCCCTTTAACGACTATCAAAAAGCGAAAGAACGCCAGGCGGTTGTTCTCAGCCGTATGACCGATTTAGGCTGGATCACCCCCCAAGAAGCAGAAACAGCCCGTAAAGCCCCTTTAGGCATCGGTAAACCGACCTCATGGCAAGGCAGCAAACTACCTTATGTCACGGATACCGTGATGCAGGAGTTAGGGGACAAGTTTGGCAAAGAAGCAACCCTGAAAGGTGGGATGCGAATTCAAACGACTGTTGATTACTTGATGCAAAAGCAGGCCCAAGCAGTGGTTCAGCGTGCCTATAATAATTTACGGGGACGGGGCATTTATGCCAGAGAGTTACAAGTATCTTTAGTCGCCGTTGATCCCCGTACCCACTTTATCAAAGCCATTGTCGGGGGCGTTGATTATGATAAAAGTCAATTAAATCGAGCCACTCAAGCCCATCGTCAACCAGGGTCATCCTTTAAACCCTTTGTTTACTATACCGCCTTTGCCAGTGGGAAATATACCCCAGAGTCTGTGGTCAATGATAGTCCTGTTAGTTACCGTGATGGCAGTGGCCTCTATACCCCGAAAAACTACGGCGGCGGCTATTCTGGGGCCATGTCCATCCGTACCGCTTTAATGCAGTCCCGTAATATTCCGGCGGTGGTTATTGGGCGCAAAGTGGGAGTTGATAAGGTGATTGAAGTTTGTCGTCGTATCGGCATTAAAAGTCCCATGCAACCCGTCACCTCTCTACCTTTGGGGGCGGGAGATCTGACCCCTCTGGAAATGGCTAACGCCTATGCTACCTTTGCCAGCAATGGCTGGTATGCTGACCCGACCATTATTTTACAAGTTACTGATAGTCGGGGCAATGTTTTATTAGACAATACCCCGAAACCCCAATTAGTGCTTGATCCTTGGGCAACTGCCTCCTTAACCTCTGTCTTACAAGGGGTGATTACTGGGGGAACGGGAAGGGCCGCTAATCTTGGCCGTCCCGCCGCCGGAAAAACTGGAACCACCGATAATGAACGCAATGTCTGGTTTGTGGGCTATGTTCCTCAGTTGTCCACTGCTGTTTGGATCGGTGATGATGCTAACCGCGTCTTAGGAAAAGGGGTGACAGGTGGGGGTAATGCTGCTCCTATTTGGCGGGAATTTATGCAGGAGGCACTGAAAAATGAACCCGTTAAACAATTTCATGCTGCTTCTAAATTTCCCCGTCCTAAAGCCAAATAATTAGCCAATATGAAAAGGGGACGATTGTTATTAGAAAATGTCGAAAGTAGACAGTGGTTTCGTCTCCTTTTGCAATGGCAAGGTTCAGTTATTCCTGCCATTTTGCCCCGTGTTATGTTCTGCGCGGCTTTTAGTGTGGTAATCACACTTTTGTATCAGTCTGGGATTAATTTGGATTTACCTATCGATAGTGGGTTAGTGCCTAGTATTGTGTTGGGTTTACTGTTAGTGTTTCGGACGAATACTGCCTATGAAAGATATTGGGAAGGCCGAAAACTCTGGGGAACTTTAATTAATACGGTGCGAAATCTAGCCCGAACAATTTGGGTAACGATTCAAGAAAATAGCATTAAAGATCATCAAGAAAAAATTGATATCCTCCGCCTTTTGGTTGCTTTTGCTGTCGCTACTAAATTACATTTACGTTTAGAACCACCTGACGAGGAATTAGTCAAATTTATGCCACAACAAAGCTATGAAAAATTACAAACCATGAATAATCCTCCTCTAGAAATTGCTTTTTGGATTGGGGATTATTTACAACAACAATATGAAAAAAAATGTATTGATTCTTATCAACTGATGACCACCTTTAAACTCTTAGATACTATGGTTGATGTCCTTGGTGCCTGTGAAAGAATCCTTAAAACCCCTATTCCTTTAGCCTATTCTATCCATTTAAAACAGTTATTATTATTATATTGTTTAACCCTTCCTTTTCAATTTGTAGATGATGTAAAATGGGTAACACCCCCCATTGTGGCTTTAATTAGCTTTACTGTGTTTGGTATTGAGGAAATAGGGATTGAAATTGAAAATCCTTTTGGCTATGATGCTAATGATTTACCCTTAGATACAATTTGTCAAACCATGGAAAGGAATATTGAAGACTTGATTACTCTAGCACCTTGTGTCAGACATTGGAAAGATCGCATGAATGATTTTATTGAATAGATATTATTGACTAAAATAAATTACTATTTAAGACAAAAAGCTTTAAACTAATAAATAGTCCTTAATTACCACTTAAGTTTATTATGAATTGGCACGTTCCTGACAATCTCTCCTTTGAAGATGCGCTTCAGTTAAGTGAAATTTTCCTTGAAGGTATGGAAAGCAAAAGCTTAAAAGAGACTGAAATTCAAGAAATTATTACCACATTAGTCAGTAGTGAAAATGGGGCTAGAGGTTTTTTTGTTACCTATTTAACGAGTGATAAATATTTAGCTGATACCCCAACAAAAGAGGTGATTAATGCCTTAAAAACTTCCCCAGAAATTGTCAGTGAATTATTAGTTAAAAACTTAGCTATGTCCTCCGCAATGGCCATTACTCATCGTCGTAATAATGATGAAGAAATGGCCCAAGGATCAGACACAGTTTGTCAACGTACCACTAAATTAATTCAACAAGTTGAATTATGTTTAATTCAAGAAAAATTGCAACAATTACAGGAAACAATTGTCACAGGATCAGGCAAATATGCTCCTTTTTTAGAACGATGGGGATACGATGAGGAACAAAAGAAAGTTATTAAAAATCAAGTAGAGATGAACATTAATTAATGTTTTGCTAAGCCTTGATATTGCTTCTCATTAATTCTTCCAGCTTTGTATAAAGTTTCTGTAATTTCTGATATTTTCAACACAGAATAAGCCTGATAACCATGCTCTTTTAGTTTATCGTGAACCCCTTCCTCATGGTCAATAAATACCACAATATCCTCAACAATTAAACCAGAAGATTTTAATTTTTCTGCCCCTTCCCTGACACTTTTTCCGGTAATTAAAATATCATCAATTACAACAACTTTTTCTCCTGGATGAAAATTTCCTTCAATTAAACGACGAGTGCCATGGGCCTTAACTTCTTTGCGCGGATAAATCATCGGATGGTGTAACATTAAAGATAAACCTGTTGCTGTGGGTAAAGCTCCATAAGGAATACCCGCAATGCGATCAAAATTTAATCTTTTTAAGATGTCCCCATAAGCACTTAAAACTTGATGAAAAAGTTGAGGTTGAGAAATAATTTTCCTCAGATCAACATAATAAGAAAAAGTTGCTCCTGATGCTTGAACATACTCTCCAAATAACAAACAACCTATATCATAAAGTTGTAAAATTAAATCTTGATAAGGGTGAGGACTTAATAAACAAACATTAGAACTCCAAAGCTCACAACTTTGAGATTCTTGAATAATTTGTTCTCTCAATTGATTAATTTCTCCCTTGAGAGTTGTCACTTGTTCTCTTAAATTATCACTTTTCAAGAAATCTTGGGGAACTGGAATCAATACCCCTTCCCCTGCTTGATTTAAACCCGCTTTTAAAATGCTAGTAATATCATTGCCTTTACTCCAAATACTCCGCAGTAAGAGAAATCTTTCCGACGCAACACCTCGAATCTTACGAATAACATCTAAATTGCTTGTTCCCACTTCTAAAAATAATTGTTCTAGGGTTCCCCAAGTTTTTGCTTCCTTAATTACTTGTAAATAAAAAGGAGCTTCATCAGTCGGATATTCTTGTAAATTAACCGCCCCAGGATTAGAAGTATGACACAAGACAAAAACCCCTTTATCGGGATAAACTAAAAACGGCGCAACATGATCTTGTCCCGCATAAGGACTTACCGTTACAGCATCTACCTGCCACTTTTCAAAAATCGTCTGAGCAAAAATGGTACTGGTATTAATATCCCCATGTTTAGCATCTAAAATAATCGGAATATCTTCAGGAATTGCCTTAATTACCCTCAATAATAAATCTAATCCTTCTCCCCCAAACGCCTCATAAAAGCCTAAAGTTGGTTTGTAAGCGCAGACTAAACCCGATGTCTGTTGAATCACCGATTTTAACCAAGTTTCTAGGCGAATTATTAAACCTTCTTCTCCTTCCCCTGAATTTTCAGCTTGAGGCATCATTTCTGGGTTAGGATCAAGACAAATGATGAGTAAGGTTTGATAGGTGGCGATCGCTTGGGTTAATTTTTCAAAAAAGCTCATGGAATGATGTTACCTTCAGAATATGACCGATTGTAGCAGCAATCTCCCTCTAAATTGCCATTAGTTAGGATTCAACTGCCATGAATTAGTTTTAAGTTCTGTTTTAAATTTCGAGTAATCATAATCTATTAAACCCGAATAACCAATCATTGTTCATCATCAAAAACTGTCACCCCACCTAACCGAAACAGAAAGGTTAACTTGTTAATATGGGAACATTCACCCCATGATTCCCTAGTCTATAGAGGAAAAGATTACTAGCTTAAATCCTATGACCTCAATACCTGAATATTCTACCCTGAAATCCTTACCTGAAATTTGGACGATCGCAGCCAAAAAATTCCCTAATACTGTTGCACTCCATGACCCCCATAGTAAGCCCGAAGTTAAACTTACCTATAGTCAGTTATATCAACAATTAGAAAAATTTGCCGCCGGATTACAGGCTCTTGGAGTCACAGCAGATGATAAAATAAGCTTGATTGCTGATAATAGTCCCCGTTGGTTTATTGCCGATCAAGGATCAATGTTAGCAGGTGCAGCTAATGCTGTAAGATCGTCACAGGCCGATCGCAATGAAATCGCCTATATTCTGAGAGATAGTGATAGTCGTGTCCTCATTGTTGAAAACCTGAAAACCTTAGCCAAAATTCGCGCCTTTTGTGATGAAATTCCTCTACAATTAATCATTCTATTGAGTGACGAAAAACCTAACCTAGAAGATCCCATCAAAACCTTAAACTATAGCCAATTGATGGAAGTAGGGGCGGAAAATAGCTTAAAACCTATCTCCAAAAATAGCCAAGATTTAGCTACCTTAATCTATACCTCTGGAACCACCGGACAACCCAAAGGAGCCATGTTATCCCATGGTAACTTATTACATCAGGTCAAGAATATAGATGCCGTTATTGAACCCAAAACAGGCGATCGCGCCCTCAGTATTTTACCCTCTTGGCATTCCTACGAACGCAGTGGCGAATATTTTCTCTTGTCTCAAGGATGCACCCTCATTTATACCAATATCCGCAACTTTAAGACCGATTTAAAACGTTTTAAACCTCATCACATGGTGGGAGTTCCCCGTCTTTGGGACTCTCTTTATGAAGGTATTCAGAAGCAATTTAGGGATCAAAGTCCCACTCAACAAAAAATTGTGCAGTTTTTCTTAAATATCTCAGAAACCTTCATCCTGTCACGACGCATTGCTAATAATTTAAGCTTAGATCACTTTGATGCCTCTGCCCTAGAACGGTTCACAGCGCAACTTAAAGCAGCTTTTCTCGCCCCATTACACGCCTTGGGGGATAAATTAGTCTATCAAAAAATTCGGGATGGTGTAGGGGGAAATATGGAAACCTTAGTCAGTGGGGGAGGTTCCTTGGCCAAACATCTTGATAACTTTTACGAAATTGTCAATCTTCCCGTTTTAGTTGGGTATGGCCTGACAGAAACCTCTCCCGTCACCAATGCCCGCACCCATAGTCATAACTTACGGGGATCTTCTGGTCAACCCATTCCTGGTACAGAAATAAGCATTGTTCACCCTGATACCCGCGAACCCTTACCCCAAGGGAAAACCGGACTTGTTCTGATTCGTGGCCCCCAAGTAATGCAAGGATACTATAAAAAACCCGAAGCAACGGCCAAAGCGATCGATCCCCAAGGATGGTTTGATAGTGGGGACTTGGGATGGATCACTCCTATGAATGATCTCGTTATTACCGGACGGGCCAAAGATACCATTGTTTTAAGTAATGGGGAAAATATCGAACCTCAACCCATTGAAGACGCTTGTATCAGAAGTCCTTATATTGACCAAATTATGTTGGTGGGACAGGATCAAAAAGCATTAGGGGCATTAATTGTTCCCAATTTAGATGCGTTGCAAACTTGGGGAAAAACTCAACAAATTACCCTCAATTTACCTCCTCAAGAAGCATCTAGGGAAGGGGTTGTTAACAGTGATCTGTCTGGGAAACCTGTTCAAGACTTATTCCGTCAAGAATTGAACCGAGAGGTTAAAAATCGCCCAGGATACCGCGCTGATGACCAAATCAGGGTATTTGAGTTGATTTTAGAACCTTTTACCGCCGAAAATGGCATGATGACCCAAACTTTAAAAGTCAAACGTCCTGTGGTGACGGAACGGTATCAGGGTATGATTGACGGGATGTTTAATTCCTAGATGACTAAACTGGTCAAAATCATTAGAAAATAACGAAGTTAACCAAAGGATAGACGAATTATGGAAGACGCAAACACCACCTTAATGCTAAAACGGCCAATCAATGTCAAGGTAATTGTAACGACTCGCTGGAAAGATGAAATGCAGCAACAACTGCAAGCACAGATTACCCAAATTGATGGCCAAATGCAACAATTAGAAATGCAAGGACAGAGGGCGATCTCTGAAATTCAAAAACAAAGTATTTCTCCCCCAGGGCCCGAAGTTTCTCAACAAATTGACAATATTCAAATTCAGGTTAACCAGAAAAAAAGTGAGTTTCTGGAACGAAAAAACCAATTTTTGCAACAAATGCAACAAGTTCAATTATTAGAATTGGATCAAGAGGTTGTGCAAGCACAAATGGAAAGCTTTTTCCGTCTCGAACAAGGAGATAATTTAGTCAAAAAATTGAATGTAGAAATTGTCCTGCGGGATGGGGTTGTAGAAGAAATTCGCGGCGACATTTAATTAAAATAGCCACGTTGCTTTCTGCGCGTGGCCATTTCTTTTTATCTTTGTTGGTGACAATAGTATTAATACCATTTAGTATGAGATAAAGGGAAAAACGCCATTATTCTTCATTGTTTTCGCTGAAATCTGCACGGAATAATATGGCTATTTACTATAGCTACTGTACTTTACGCAATAGCCGTAGGTCTGTCTAATAATTTTTTATTTTGTCATCTGATTACATTAGTTATCCATTTTCGAGAGTTAGCTATAAACTTTCTAGACTTATTAAAACATTATACGACGAGTTGAAGAATAAATAATTGGGATTAAATGTCCTAATTTTCGGTGTTTCTTTAATCACTTCTAAGAAACAAGGAAATTTGGTGAGAAAATGACACCGTTTGTGTTACAATAAAGGGTGTTTTCGGATAAAAAAATGTCAAATCCCTTGCCTAATAATGTCCGTGTCACCGCTAGAGTGCCTGTATCAGTCAAAGAAACGTTAGAAAAGGCGGCAGACTTGACAGGGGCAACCTTAAACCAATTTCTGGTGGCCGCGGCAGTCAAAGAAGCCCAAGAAGTGATTAAGCAGCAACAGGTGATCAGCTTATCATCATCGGATGCGGATAAAATTTTTAGTCTTATTGAGAACCCTCCCGCCCCTAATGACCATTTAAAGGAGGCGATCGCACGACATCAGGCTTTTTTCAGTGAAACGCATTGAACTGTTGAGTAAAACTCATGAACGAGATAGCTTTGACTGTGGTGAGGTTGCCCTAAATCAGTTTTTGCAGCGCACAGCACGACAGCATATCCAGAAAGGGTTGTCTCGTACTTTTGTTTTGGTTGATAGTGAGCAACCATCACTGATTATTGGCTTTTTCACCTTATCTTTATGCGAGGTACAGCTTGAGTGTCTTCCTCCCCGTTGGGCGAAGAAATATCCTTCGGTTGTTCCTGGGGTGAAGTTAGCTAGGTTAGGGGTATCTTTGAATTGGCAAAGGCAAGGCATTGGGGGAATTTTGTTAGTAGAAGCCATGAAACGCGCTTTAGTCATTGCCGAAAATGCGGGAGTCATTGGCTTATTTGTGGATGCCAAAGATGTTGCGGTTAAGGCTTATTATGAGCGTTATGGATTTGAAGGAACGAAGGAAAATCCTTTGCTATTATTTTTGCCTTTATCTGGTTTGAAAGATTTTATTGATATTAAATGATTTCCATGTTGTAACACATTTTATCTGAATAATAAAAATTTCTCATCTTAAAATTCTATCAACCCCAGAAGAAAAAACCTGGTTAACTTCAAAAATTAATAATAATTGCGATTAAATCCATCACAGTCTCCAGGCAAGACAAAAAAATGATATCCTAGGGGTAGTGAGATAGACTCAACCTATGCCTTTATTGATTTTAGTTGCTGATGATGACCTAGGAATTCGTGTTGCCGTGAAAGATTACCTAGAACTCCAGGGTTATGCGGTAATTGCCGCCCAAAATGGACAAGATGCCCTGTCCCTCGTCCAAACTTATCGCCCTCACCTATTGGTGTCCGATATAAAAATGCCCCAAAAGGACGGTTATACCTTAGTCAAGGAATTGCGACAACGTCCCGAATTTCGCCTGTTACCTGTGGTCTTTTTAACCGAATGTAGCACCACAGACGAAAGAATTCAAGGATATCAAGTGGGATGTGATCTTTATTTGCCTAAACCTTTTGAAATGGAGGAATTAAAGGCAGTTATTCGCAATTTACTAGAGCGATCGCAAATTGTTCAATCTGAATGGCGTTTTTCTCAACAAAAGTCCCAAAATCAAAAAGATTTAGCGCGAGAAGAAGCAGCCAAAATTTCCATTCAAGCAGAACTCGATTTTTTACAATTAACCCGACGAGAAGAAGAGGTTCTCGACTTACTAAGCACCGGACTTTCTAACGGAGAAATTGGTCAAAAACTCCATCTGAGTCCTCGAACTATCGAGAAATATGTGAGTAGTTTATTCCAAAAAACAGAAACCAGCAACCGCGCTGAATTAGTTCGTTTTGCTTTGGATAATAATCTGATTAAATAGGGTCATTGAGAACTTCTTTTAACTCATGTTGTTTCCATAAAGATTGATAGATTCCCTGTTGATTTAATAGGGTTGCATGGGTTCCCATTTGAACAATCTTACCTTGCTCCATAACCAAAATCCGATCAGCTTGGGCCGCAGCAGATAGTTGATGGGAAATAAAAATCACGGTTCTTTTTTTCTCCCCTGACAAACTCTCTAAAATCTGTGTTGCCGTTTTATTGTCAACACTAGAAAGGGCATCATCTAAGATTAGCACAGGAGCATTCATTAATAAAGCTCGTCCTAATGCTGTCCGTTGTCTTTGTCCCCCTGATAAGGTAATTCCTCTCTCTCCGACTAGGGTTTCATATTGTTGAGGAAAGTTTAAAATTTCTTCATGAATTTGTGCTTGTTTAGCTGCATATTCTACTTCAAATTGTTCTTTAATGGGATCACCATAACGAAGATTATTAAGAATAGTTGTGCTAAATAAAAAGCTGTCTTGGGGAACATAAGCTATAGCTGATCGTAACCCTTCTAATTCTAACTGAGTCAGATCATAACCATCGAGAAAAAGTTGTCCTTTTTCTATTTCTAATAAACGGGGTAACGCATTGGCTAAAGTTGATTTTCCTGAGCCTATTTCTCCCACAATTGCTACCATTTCCCCTGGATAAATGGTAAAGTTAATATCGTTTAATGCCGGAGTTTTACTCCCTGGATAAGTATAACTTAAATGACGGGCGATGATTTCTCCGTTAACAACTTGTTTCGGTAATATTTCACTTTCTTTTGTATTTTGAATCTTGGGTTCTGCGTAAAAAATTGCCTCTACCCGATCAACACTAACCTCTCCTCGTTGATAAGCTGTAATGGTAAATCCTAATAAAGCTGTGGGAAAAACTAATCTTTCTACTAAGATAATTAGGGCGACAAAATCCCCAATACTAATTATACCTTGATTAATGGCTGATGTCCCAAATATTAACAATAACAATAAACTAATATAGGACAATCCTTCAATTAAAGGAAACAAAAAATTTCTGGTTTTAGCTAAAGTTAAATTAGCGGTGAGTAACTGGTTATTTTTCTGAGCAAAAGCTCGTCTTTCGTTCTCCTCTTGGGCATAAATTTTAATTAAAGCAATGCCACTCATATCTTCTTGAATTAATTCACTGATCTCTGAAAGTTTTTCTTGTACTTTCAATTGTTGTTCTTGCAATTTTCCACTAAATACCTGTACCGTAATTAACATTAAAGGATAAACAGCAACCGCTAATAAACTTAGATGTACATTAATAGATAACATGACTGGAAGTGTCAAAGCATAGGCAAAAAAGGTATTCGCTAAACTTAGTAAAGCAAACCCCACCAAACGGCGAATATTGTCTACATCACTGGTAGCGCGGTTGATTAAATCTCCAGAGGTATTAGTGGCAAAATAGGCAGGTTCTAGGGTCAATAAATGCTCAAAGATTCGTTGTTTTAAACCAAATTCTACATCCCGTCCAATGCCAAAAATTAAGAGACGAGATAACATCCGAATTCCCCACATAATTGAAGCTAAAATAAACATGAGGATCACAGATCGTAAAACTTGATTAAAACCGAAATTCAAAATTTCACGTAAATCATCAATACTATCTCGAATTAATAAGGGAATATAAACCCCTAACCCATTAGCAACCAAAAGAGATACCATTCCTAGGGTAACAATTCGCCAATGGGGACGAAGATAAGCGGCCAGTTGTCGGAGTCTTGCAGTTGCCATAAAATAAGTTTCAAATATTTGATTAAACGTTTAGTTATTGATTACTGTATAATCTCTAATCAGAGTGGCTCTCCCGTACCTGTGGTGATAAGTAAAGCTTATAATTCGTAGGGTGGGTTAGACGCGGCAACGATTTTGAGGAAAAACTAATAAGTTTTAATCCGCGTCGTAACCCACCATCTTAAGTATTGTATCTGATTATACATTTTATACCAAGATGTCGGGAGAGCCATCAGAGTTAGCGATCGCAGTTATGTCATTACTTCTATTTGATTGATTTTTTCCTGAATTAAGGACTGACAAGCTTCAACAGAAGCCCGTTTTTCCATCATTTCAATTAAAGCATCATAAGCGGTTTGATTGCGAATAATTAAATTTTTGGCTTGTAATAAGGCCCAACTTTCTTTTTGTTGATAAAGGGAGTTAGAAATGCCCATAATTCTCATAATTGCCCGTAAATTTTTCTTGTCTTCTTCTCCTCCTTCTACGTTATCATAAATCATCATTTCTGCTGCTATTCCCGCCATTAAAACCGTTAAAGTTCGTTCAATAATTAAAGGGGTTTTTTGGATAGTTTTAGTATCAGATAAAAGGGTAAGATCAAATTGTACACCCCCTAACCCTGGTTGTCCTTGCTTAAAGGCTTCCCAAGCTGATAAAGTATAGCTAGTGATGGGAATTCCTAAACAATAAGCGGCTAAAAAGTGTCCTGCTTCATGATGAATGACTCGTTGACGTTGTTGCGGGGTAGCAAACAAGTCTAAGAATATGGTTAACCCTCTCCCTCCCCAACTGACACTATCGAGGGTTGCTAGTGTTAAAATGCCCAAGGTGGTTCCTGCGGGAATGAAGGGTGATATATTCAACGCGGGACTGAGTAACGCAGATAGAGTCATCACAAAGACTGCGATCGCCACTAAATTCAATGAAGTCTGTTCCATAACTGCAACTGAGATTAAGGGGTTTACTCTTTTTATGTTACAGTTCTTAACAAAAATTTGCCAGTAGGGTGGGTATTGCCCATCATATTATGATTCTTCTTTATGAGTTAAAGTGTCTCCCATTCCCGCTATTTTCTGCCAATCTTTTTAAAAGATGCTGTTATACTTATAGAAGTAGAGATCTAAATAGAACTAATGCCTAATCTGACTCTGACTAATCAACAAGTGATCGAATTAATTAAACAATTACCTCTTGAAAATCAATATTCATTATTATTAGAGTTAAGTCATGAAGCCAGCAAACAACGGCAAGAAAGAATGGAATATGCAGAGAAACAGCTAAAACAAATTTCTCAAGAAAAAGGCTTAAACTGGGAACAAATGACTGAAGAAGAAAGAGAATTGTTTATTGATGATTTAGTTCATGAAAAGTAAGTATGAGTAAGGTTGTTGTGTTTGATACAAATATTTTAATATCAGCCATTGGTTGGAAAGGCACGCCTTATTTTTGTGTAGAATTAGCTCGTCAAGGAATTATTGAATCTGTTACTTGTCAAGAAATTCTAGATGAGCTTGTTGAAAAATTGCAAGTTAAACTTAAGTTTCCAGATCGTTATATTATAGAAACAATTGCTGATTTAATAAGTTTTAGTCGAATTATAAAAATTAACAAAACCCTAAAAGTCATTGAGAATGATCCTGATGATGATGTTATTTTAGAATGTGGGATAATAGGAAAAGCTAACTATATTATTACAGGGGACAAAAAACATTTATTACCCCTTAAGAATTATCAAGGTATAACTATTATTAACGCTACAGAATTTAAAAATTTAATTTCTTAAAGAATAATCCTTAAGACTATTTTTAACCCCAATGTAGATAAGGGGTAATCATTAGCAGTAAGCTAAGTAAAGGCATTTGTAACGATTAAAATATGGCAACCATCAACGATAACTATCTCAAACTCAAAGCAGGATACCTCTTTCCCGAAATAGCAAGACGAGTAAACGCCTTTATTGAAGCCAACCCCGATGCTAAAATCATTAAACTAGGCATAGGCGACGTAACCGAACCCTTGCCCGAAGCTTGCCGTACCGCTATGATTAAAGCTGTAGAAGAAATGGGCGATCGCAACAGTTTTAAAGGCTATGGCCCCGAACAAGGTTACGGCTGGTTACGGGAAAAAATCGCCGCCAACGACTTCCAAGCCAGAGGATGTGATATAGATGCCTCAGAAATATTCATCTCAGACGGCTCTAAATGCGATACAGGCAACATTCTCGATATTTTTGGCAAAAATAACAAAATTGCGGTAACAGACCCCGTATACCCCGTTTATGTTGATACCAATGTCATGGCGGGCCATACGGGAGACATGAACGAAAAAGGAGAATATGACGGTTTAGTATACTTACCGATCACCACCGAAAACAACTTTACCGCAGCCATTCCCAGTCAAAAAGTTGACCTCATTTATCTCTGTTTCCCCAACAACCCGACTGGGGCCACCGCCACAAAAGAGTACCTTACAGCTTGGGTAGGCTACGCCAAGGCAAACGGTTCAATTATCTTCTTTGATGCCGCTTACGAAGCCTTTATAACTGATCCTAGCTTACCCCATTCTATCTATGAAATTGAAGGGGCCAGAGACTGCGCCATCGAATTTCGGTCTTTTTCTAAAAATGCCGGGTTTACAGGGACTCGTTGCGCCTTAACTGTGGTTCCCAAAACCTTGAAAGCCCAAGCATCAGACGGCTCTGAGGTAGAATTATGGAAATTGTGGAACCGTCGTCAGTCTACCAAATTTAACGGGGTTTCCTACCTAGTGCAACGGGGAGCAGAAGCCGTCTATTCTGAGGCAGGAAAAGCCCAAGTTAAGGCTTTAGTCAGCTTTTACCTCGAAAATGCCAAAATTATCTGTAATCAACTCACAGCAGCCGGATTTGAGGTATATGGTGGGGTAAATGCCCCCTATATTTGGCTAAAAACCCCGAATAACCTTTCTAGTTGGGATTTCTTCGATAAATTATTACAAACTACGAATGTTGTAGGAACCCCAGGATCTGGGTTTGGGGCCGCAGGAGAAGGCTATTTTCGCATTTCTGCGTTTAATAGTCGGGCCAATGTAGAAGAAGCCATGAAACGCATTACAGCCCAGTTTAAGGCTTAACCTCCAATAAACAGCACGGGATACAGACAAAATCCCGTGTTTATGAAATTTTTAATAAGAAATAAAATCATGACAGAACTTTCCCAGTATCTTAATACCTTTATTGCCTTATTTACTTGGTAAAACAGGGATGAATATTGTCAGTAGGATCATGGGATTAATTACAATGGCGATCGCAGTTGAATTTATGACCGATGGCTTAAGTTCTTTGTTTCCTGGCTGGAAGTAATTGGCCAGTATTAGGATTTCAACACCCGAATAAATTCTAAGGGCAAACCATCAGTATCAGCAATAAAAGCCACCTCATAAACTTTATCGCCAATCATTTGTTGATGAGGTTCCAGTAAAATTGTCAAAGGATTAAATTGCGTCGGATCTTCTTGAGAAAGTTCAAGCAACTTAAGTTTAAGTTGGCCCAACCAACCAGAAAGATCCGAAACGCGATCGCTTAAATCAAAAGAGAGATGATAATAACCCACATAATGCTCATCTCCAAAAGCATCAGGGGCCGGTTTGGGTTCAGGAATTTGGATTAACTCAATTCTGCCCCCTAACCCTTCCATCCAACAGGCTAAAGTATAACCCGTCGTAAAGCGTTCCTGAACCGTAAATCCTAACAATTCATAAAAGGCGATCGCGTGATGGATATTAGCCGTGCGAATGGAAGCATGGTGCATGAATTTAACTCAGTTTAACCAGTTATTCAAACAAACGAAAATAAGGATAACGTTTGGGAACTCCAGGTTCCTTTTCTAAGTCGAAATTAATGACATTCCAACAAGAATCTGACTGAAAATCCGCGCTAAATTCCACCGGAAGGCCATACAACCGAGGAACCAATTCAGAATTGTCCCGCCAAGAAGTGTTACGCTCCAAATAGGTACTCACTAAATCCTTATAACGACTAGCAATAATGACCTTAGTAGCGCGATATCCTTGAGTATAAAGGCGATCTAACGCTTCATGAATTTCAAAGCGAATTCCGTCAGGATGGGTATGTTGTCGATACCATTCCCCTTCCCAGCGTCGCCAATGCCTACCCGATTGTAAATGAACTAATTCATTAGCATGGGGATCGGCCTCAAAGGCCCCATGACGCTGACATAGATATGTATCCGTCAAAGTCAAGGCCGGAATCACTTGACGACAATGAGGACATTGAATGTCTGGGCCATAAATGGGGTATTGTAAACTTAGAGTCATCTGTTTTAAGTTGTCTATAGGGCATTTGGTGGTCTAGACCAGTTGCTAGTAGATATTATATCGACTAAATCCTTGGGGCCCAGATGCTACCGTGAGATTTTAGATTTGGCTTAGATTTATGCAAGACAACTTATTTCCCATTCCCACTTATTGGCCCTCTCCCGATCTGTCTCAAGCTTCATTTATTGCCCCCAATGCGGTGATTGTGGGTAGGGTATCCCTTGCGACAGGAACAAGTGTCTGGTATGGTGCTGTGCTGCGGGGTGATGTCGAAAGCATCGAAATTGGAGCCTATACGAATATTCAGGATGGAGTCATTTTACATGGTGATCCTGGAAAAGTGACCTGTTTAGAAGATTATGTCACGATTGGCCATCGGGCTGTCATTCATGGGGCCCATATTGAAAGCGGTTGTCTGATTGGCATTGGGGCTGTTATTTTAGAAGGAGTTCGGATCGGAAGCGGAAGTTTAATCGGTGCGGGTGCTATTGTTAATAAAGATGTTCCCCCGCGATCTCTAGTTGTCGGAGTTCCGGCCCGCAAGGTTAGAGATTTATCTGATCAAGAAGCCGAAAAAATTATAGAACACGCCCGACGTTACGAGAAATTAGCCCTTGTTCATGCAGGAAAAGGCACAGATTTAGGCTTTTCCTAAACTCCCTATCAAAACTTCTGACTTCAGTAGGGGCTTAATAATATTAAGCCATATTAAGCTCCTGCTGAATTCTGACTTCGAGGGAGGCGATAAATTTTCCCCTTAATGGTAAGATAGACATCATAGAACAATCTTATCAGTTTCTACGCTACATAAGCTCTACATAAGAATTTGGTAGTTGCTGCTTTTATCAGGAGTAAGAAAGATGACTAATGAAATCGTTTACGAAATTGCTACTTTAATGCTTGTTTTGGGTGCTTCTAGTCTCAACTATCGGCAGCTTCGTAATAGTCGTCTGAAAAAAGAGGCGAAATTATTCGCACAACAACAAGATATTACCAAAGCAAAGGCAACCTTAGAAGCAAAACTGAATGATTTAGCAGTAACGAATTCATCTCTGCTCAAAAATAATCAGCAACTAACCCAAGATGTTAGTAACGCAACCCAACAAATTAACAAGCTGCAAGTAACCATTACTGAATTAGATCAGGAAAAAATTCGTTTATCCGATGAATTAGAGCAAGAGCAAGATAAGTTAAATTCTTTGCAAAAAACGGCTCAGGATTTAACCAGAGAAAAAGAACAGTTAGACGGCAAATATAAGCAAGATTTATCCTCTCTTGAAAAGCAACTCGATAGTTTACGTCAAGAAAAAGAAAACACGGCCACTCAATTACAACAAGAAATTCAAAAGGCTGCTTCTGTACAGCGAGAATTAACAACGGTTAAGCAACAAAAAGAAACTTTAGAAGCAAGTCTGAAAAAGCAACAATCACAAGTGACTTCCTTAGAAGAACAATTACAAACCATTGAGCAAGAAAAAGTTACCTTAGAAAGTCAATTACAACAGCAAGTTACAACAGTAACCCAACAAAAAGAAACTTTAGAAGCAAGTCTGAAAAAGCAACAATCACAAGTGACTTCCTTAGAAGAACAATTACAAACCATTGAGCAAGAAAAAGTTACCTTAGAAAGTCAATTACAGCAAAAAGATGAATTAGAAAAACAATTGCAAACCCTAGAAAAACAAAAGGAAACTTTAGAAACTCAGTGGCAACAGCAAATTACAAACATCACCAAAGAAAAAGATGAATTAGAAAAGAATCTTGAAAAACAACAAGAACAAACATCATCTGTAACTAAGAAATTACAGACAATTGAACAAGAAAAACTAACGTTAGAAAGTGAATTGCAAAAGCAAATAACCACAGTCATTCAGCAAAAAGAAACTATAGAAAAGCAACTCGAAGCGATCGCAACAGAAAAAGAGATTCTAGAAACAGAACTCAAAGAAGCTAAAAAAGTTACGAAGGGCAATGAAACCCTAGATAAAAAACTAGAGAAACAACAAGAAAAAGTTTCAACTCTAGAAAAGCAACTGCAAACAGTAGAACAGGAAAAAACTACATTAGAGAGTCAGCTACAGCAACAAATCACCGCCTTAACTCAAGAAAAAGAACAGCTAACAAAACAGCTAACCGATCTCAAAACTACTGAACCGAAAGCTGAAGATAAAACTGAAGTAAATCAGAAAGAAAGTTCTCCCAAGGAGGAGAAAAAAAAAGAAGAAGAAAGCAAAGAAAAAATAAAACCTGAGAATATTTTATCAGGCAAAAAGATAGTAATTGCTGGCAGTCTTGCTCACTTAAATCGGGAAGAAGCAAAGATTTTTGTTCAACAAGCAGGGGGAACAATTATCAGTTCCCTCAGTTCAAAAACCAACTATATCGTAGTTGGAAAAGAACCAGGGGATAAATCAAAAAAAGCGCAAAAATTAGGCATTTCTCAGCTATCAGAGGCGCAGTTTATCGAAGCATTAGAAATAGCGGGGGTAACAATTCCTGAGAAAGCATAGAACCCTCAAGATTACGATTAATTCTCCCCACACTTTCCAATACCTTCTAAAATAAAACTTAACATACAACATCAGGAGGTTTCTGTGGCACTATATGCGGACTTACATCGCCATTTAGGGGGATCTGTGGTTCCCCGCGTTCTCTGGCGGTATTTTAAGCGTCATAACGAAGAGATGGCGCAACGGTTCCCCAAATATCCTGGTTTTGAGGAATTTTACACCCGCAAACGGAACACCCTAGATGAGTATTTAGAATTACACACCTTAGTGGAAAGTGTGCAAACGGAACAAACCCTTCCTTATTTCATTTATCGCTTAATTCGTGGGGCCTATATTTTCGAGAATTTGGCCTATTTAGAATTGCGTTACACTCCCTATCTTCGCACCCCAGAACACCTCAATCAATCCCAAAGAATTGAGGCCATGACTAATATTGTTGAAATTGTGGGAAAAGCGAGTCAAGTCTCAGAATATCCGATCATTATTAGTCAAATTCTTTGCACCCATTCTCGTTTACCCTATGAAGTAAATAAGGCAATTGTAGACTTAGCTGCTGATAAGAAAGACTATGTTTGTGCTATTGATGTTGCGGGGGGTGACTCCCATTATCGGGAACGGTTAGATGAGTTTATTAGTCTGTATAAATACGCGCGATCGCTAGGACTAAAAACAACGGGCCATCTCTATGAAACCCCCGACGGTTGCTATCCCGAATTACTCCCCTATTTAATGCGAATTGGTCACGGCATCCAAATTCCTTTGAAATATCCTGAATTATTGCCAGAAATTGCCCAAGCTAAACAGTGTTTAGAAGTGTGTCCGACCACTTATTTGAAGACAGGAACTTTAGAGGACTTATCGGCATTAAAAGTAGTTTTTGATCGCTGTTTTGAGGCAGGGGTTGATATTGCCATTTGTACCGATAATGCAGGATTACATAATGTCCGTTTACCCTTTGAATACGAAAACCTTTTGACAAAAGATGTGATTGATTTTCATCAGTTACAAGCTTGTCAAGATGCGGCATTTCGCCATGCTTTTGCTTGGCCTTATAAAGAACCACCTGCTTCTTTGTTAATGGGATTACTTAAAGATAATTCCCCTGAAGAAGCATTATTATCTGTGTAAATTAGTCTGACTGTAGAGACGCTTTTAAAACGTCTCTGCAGCTAATTCAAAAATCAGTAATAATAGGAAAATAAAATAGTTAGGATGATTTATCGGTTATCCGTACCTAACTAATTCCAAATCATCTAAGGTAAAATAGAAATAGTCATCAAATCAGTTAGGAAACCCCGGTCAATGAAATTTCCTCTACAATTTATTTATGATTGGTATCGTAATGCTATTCGTCACCCTCAATATCGCTGGTGGGTAATTTTAGGCACATTAGTTTATTTTATTAGTCCCCTTGATATTTCTCCTGATGTCTTTCCCATTGCGGGACAAATTGATGATTTTGTTCTCATTACTCTATTGATGACTGAAATCTTTCAAATGATTATTGAACGTTTTCAAAATAATTCTGAAATAATTGTGGAAGAATCTCCTGAAGGTGAGACAATAGAGGTTAAGGCGGTTTCTATTGATGAATCCTAAGTATTAAACTAACTATATTAGGCAAAAATTATGTCTGATCCTGCTACAATTTTACTGGTTGATGATGAACCTGGGGTGCGTGAATCTGTACAAGCTTATTTAGAGTACAGTGGAGACTTAAAGGTTGAGGTAGCAAGTAACGCAACGGAAGCATGGGAACAGCTTGAAAAAGCAATTCCTGATTTAATTATTTCTGATATTATGATGCCCCAAGTAGACGGCTATCAATTTTTGGAAAAACTGCGGAATGATCGCCGTTTTCAAGCGATTCCTCTGGTTTTTCTAACGGCAAGAGGTATGACATCTGATCGCATTCAAGGTTATCATACAGGATGTGATGCTTATTTATCAAAACCCTTTGATCCTGAAGAATTAGAAGCGATTGTTAAAAATTTATTAGAACGTCGTAAGGTCAATATTCAAGCCAATAGTGAGTCAGCAAAATTAGAAGAAATTGCCCAAGAAATCCGAGAATTAAAGGAAAAACTTGGGCAACAACCTCACTTAATTACAACGCCACCCCCGATGAAAATTGATTTAACTCCGAGGGAACAAAGCGTGTTAGATTTAGTGGCAGAAGGGTTAATGAATAAAGAAATTGCGGCCCGGTTAAATACAAGTGTCAGAAATGTTGAAAAATATGTAAGTCGTTTGTTTAGTAAAACTGGAACAAATAGTCGCACTGAATTAGTGCGTTTTGCCCTTAAACATGGACTAACAGACTGACAATCTTCTTTATAAATTGCGTTTTAACTGTTCTAATTCATCATCTAATTCCCAGCGTTTAAATTCAGCTTCCAAGGGATCATTTGCATTACGATAAGTTTGATAATTCATCCCTTGATTCCAACCCGTTGTATCCGAATTCGGACTAGCTTGGCTGGTTTTTGCTTGTGTCGCTTGGGTTTGAACTTCTTGTTTGCGTTGCCGAATTTGACTTAATAGGGTTTGGGTTTGAGCAATTTGCTGTTTAGCCCCTTCCATCTGTCCCCAAAGTTGATTTCCCTGACGCAGTAAGGCCGCTTCCCTTTCCTGGGCGGGCTGGGCTAAATCTAAGCGGTTAGCAGCTTTGGCCTTAGCAATTCTTTTATGCCAGGTTTGAATCTCCTCAGCTAAGGTCAAAATTTCACTTTCTAGGCGTTTTTTCTGTGTTTCTTTGTCTAAAATGAGTTTAATGGCCTGTTGTTCTTGCTCTCTGAGTTGTTCTAAGAGTGCTTGTAACTCCAGATGGGGATTATTGCGAAGAAATTCTTCCAGTCTGGTTTCTAGAAATTGGCTAAAATCATCAAATAAGCTCATGGAGAATAGAGGTAAGGGGATTTATTTAATCTTTATTGTGAAATACTTTTGATAAATATTCAAGAGTGTCAACGGTTTTATCTTGTTCCTTTACCAAGTTTCTAAAGGCTTTTATTGTTTTATTTCGTCCGAATACTTTCACTTCTTTTAAATACTATGGGTTCAACAATTGACAATGAACAATGGACAATTGACAATTACCTCTACCTTTTAGGTAGAGGATTGAAAATAAGGAAAAATTTTTTAATTTCTCCCCTTAAAAGAGGAGGTTTTAAACCAAATTAACCAATTGTCAATTGTCCATTGTCCATTGTCCATTGATAATTTCGGTTCTTCAGGACATATTATGCTAAACTATTACTTATCAAAGAGAGGGCGTATGCCATACGCCCCTACTTTCCAATTTGTCCGCTTGTAGGGGCGCAATGCTTGCGCCCTCTGGCTTGCGCTAACATTTTGGCATAATATGTCCTGAAGAATCATTTCTGTCTTATAGTGATTTTACGATAAAAATCCCTTAATTGATACGATTTCTTCAATTAAACCAGGATACAATCAACATAGGATTAGTGATAGTCAATATTATTATCCAGATTACTGAACGTAAGGGAAAAGTTACAGTATGCCCCAATCCAATCTACATCTCGTCAACTCCCATGTAGATAACCATCAGGTTTCTGAGCATCGCCACAATACCAGCTTTTATCAACCCCAGAAACCCGATTTATCCTTAGAAGAAGTCAACCAAACCCTAAAAAATGTCAATGCTCAACAGTTGGTAGAATGGGCAGCAGACACCTTTGGGGAAGGACTGGTGATGAGTACCAGTTTTGGCATTCAAGCCGCGATTATGCTTCATTTAGTCACCCAAGTGATTCCTGATATTCCGGTAATTTGGGTGGATACGGGCTATCTACCTGCTGAAACCTATCATTTTGCTCAAGAATTAACTGAACGCCTCAACCTCAATTTAAAAGTTTATCAATCTTCCCTCACTCCAGCAAGAATGGAGGCCCTTTACGGCAAACTCTGGAGTCAGCAAGATGTTGAGTCTCTCAACCGCTATGATTTGATTCGTAAAGTAGAACCCATGCAACGGGCCTTAAAAGAACTCAAGGCAACCGCTTGGTTAGCGGGCCTCCGCAGTGACCAAACAAATCATCGGAAATCCTTGGATAAAGTCGCTCAACAGGGAGAATACTACAAAGTTCATCCCATTTTGACCTGGAATTCCCGCGATATTTACCATTATTTAACGGCCTATGATCTTCCCTATCATCCCTATTTTGACAAAGGTTATGTGTCAGTGGGTGATTGGCATTCGAGTCGTCCCGTGATGGCCGGAGATGAAAATGAACGGGATAGCCGTTTTCACGGGCTTAAACAAGAATGTGGCTTACATTTGCCCCTCACCCCAGAAGCGGCCCAAAGTTTGGATTCTAGTACCCTTTAAGCCTTGGCTTTAATTAAAATCTGATCTCCTTCTAGCTTAGATTGATAGGTACTGAGGGGATCTTTCGCTGGCCCTTCGACTACTTTACCATCTGCCCCAAATTTAGACCCATGACAGGGACAATCAAAAATTTTGTTATCAGCTTCCCAAGTCACGGTACATCCTGCATGAGTACAGGTAGGGTTAACTACCATCAACCCATTGGCATCAGTACCATTTTCCACCACCAAAACGGCACCACCAGGGAATTTTTCGTTGAGAATTTGACCTTTTTCTTTTAATTCAGTCAAAGTCCCAACCGTTTGAAATTCGCCCGTTGAGGACGATGTGGGGGCAGTAGCAGGGGATTTTGTTTGAGGAGAACAGGCGGCGATCGCCACAGGGAGAAAACTGGCAATTCCTCCGACTCCAACCCAACCCATAAATTCACGACGGTTCATCATTGTACAGATAACTCCTGATTTAATCAAGGATTAGAGAATTTTTGCAAATTGCTCTTTTGTATTGCTTTTTGGGCAATTTCCCATGTCACTAACCTTCATTGAAGTCTGTCCAGAAGATTGACAAACATAAAAGGCTTTGGGTGTTTTCCAGCCGTCCAAATTTTTTAAGGCTTCTGTGTAGAGTTTAGCGTGTTCACCTTCCGCTTCGCCAGCGTAGGTAAATGTCTGAACAGCGGCTGCATTTCCTGCATTTTTGGCTTGGCCGATAAACTCAGGATACATGGTGTCCCGTTCATAAGACTCGCCTTTAATCGCTGTTTCTAGATTTTCCTGGGTTGATTTAACCTGGGGTTCGGCGATTTTGGCTTCGGGGGTGCCTCCCATAGATTGGATCACGACACCATGATTATCACGGTGAATTGCTTCGGCCCCTGCTGCGGAACGAAAGAGACTCGCCACCCCTTTATATCCTTCTTGGTCTGCTTTTTGGCTATAGGAAAGATACATTTGATGGGCGTTTGCTTCCCCATTGTAAGCTGATTGTAGATTTTTGAGGGTGAGGGACTTAGGATCATTGGTAGCGACTTCTGTGGTGGGTTTTATGGATTCTACTGTGGTTGACGATGGTTGTTCAACACATCCCACCAAGGGGAGAATACTTAAAGTCGCTATGGAAAGAATTAGGGTGCGTTTCATGGTTCAATTTCCTACTTAAAAAATTTAGAAGTTTTAAGATTACTACGTCTTAACTCTAGCCAAAAAAGGTAAAGAAATCGAGTTGATTTTTTTGAATGATGATTTTATGAAAATTTTGTCTATAAATAAGCTCTTAGCTTTGAATTTTAAGGTTAGGGGCATAATAATATTATGCCCACACAGTCAATTATTAAATTTCTGCCACTGCCCGTTCAATTAACCTTCTGGCTAGGGTTTGAGTCCCTGTATGTTCATAATAATTGGTTGCCATATCGAGAAAAGCGGCTAAATAATCTAATTTGTCCTCTGAATACTCAATAAAACTCCCCAACTTCTTAAAAAGTTGTTGAGGCGTTAAATCTCTTTCAGCGACAAACCCTGACATCCAACCTTTAACGGAATCAAAACTATTGCCAATAAAATCTAGTTGACTACTGGTGTTATTCCCAGGAATCAGCTTTTTGATATTGCCAAAGGTGCCATTATTATCTAATTCTTTGGGAGAAAGATTGTTTAAACTCGATTGAACTTTTAAGATAAAATCAGGCCCCAAGGGAATTAAACCATCTAAACAAACTAAGGCAGCCATCCGCATTAAAGATTCTCCACTATACTCTCCTAAAGAAGCAACAAAATCTCCAATACTATCCCCTGGAATGCCATTAATTTGACAAAAAGCCACTAATTCGACCACTAATTTTAAGGATAAATCGATAGATTGCGCTTTATCTGGGTTAGGAGTAATGTTGTTTAAAAATCCTAGAAAAGAGACTTTTTCCCCAATTTTATTGGCTAAAGCGGCTGCTCCTAACGCGCTATCACTACGATCAACGGTTTGATATAACCATAATGCTCGTTGATACCCTTGGGATTTATCATTAAATAAATGAACCGCGCGATCGCCGATTTGTTGTATCATTTCCTCATCGGTTTCTCCCGTTACTTTACGGATAGTATTCTCAAAACCTATGAGATTATCCCATTCTCCAGGAACAACAAAATCAAGAGTTCGTAATACCTTCACCGTCATATTATCGGTTGGTAATTCGTTCACTAATTCATAAATTGGTTTGCTCACAATAGTTACCTCTAGTTAGGATGAAAGGATAAATCAATGACACAACTTTATTTAATTCGTCATGGCATTGCCGTTGAAAGAGAAAACGATATGGATGATAAAGCCCGTCCTTTGACTGAAATTGGGCGGGAAAAAACCCTAAAAGTTGCTCAACGATTACGAGCAATGGGAATTAATTTTGATCTTATTTTAACAAGTTCTTTGGTCAGAGCGCGTCAAACGGCTGAAATTTTACAAACGGTGGGTTTAAGTGACAAATTAGAAGAATTTAGCTTTCTTGCACCGGGAGGAGACATTGATTCTTGGGCCGATTGGTGGGCAAATTCGCACTATAATAAACCTGAAAGTTGTTTGGCTTTAGTAGGGCATCAACCCGATTTAGGAGATTGGGCAGAGATCTTAGTTTGGGGAAATAATTATGGTAAATTGGTGGTCAAAAAAGCGGGAATTATTGGTATTAATTTACCTGATCAAGTAACACCAATAGGTCAGGGAGAATTGTTTTTATTAACCTCTCCTAAATGGTTAATTTAATCAAAAAATTGTCGATGACTAATTTATATTTTAGAATTACAGTTGTAGGGGCTTAATACTATTAAGCCCTAAACCTTTTTGTTTACTAACTATTATTGACTAAATCCTCCATTTAACCTGAATTTAACAAGGTTTAACAGTGTTAAACCCCTACGGAATAGGTTGATGGGTTGATAAAGATTTGAGAGTAGCTGACAAATAAAGATTGCAGTATTTTTCTGTTGATCGGTAGGCAATGAATTATTCACTCCTTGTATCATCTTATAAAAGGAACAAATATTTCATGCTTGAGTTATTTCTATTTTATTAGATAATTCCCAAGTTCTTCCTTGACAGTCAACCTGATTATCTTTAATCTGAACTCCAAAAATCTGACGAGATAATTCTAAAATTTCTTGGCGTTCTTCATCTGTTAAATAATCATTGCCTTTTCTTCCGCTAGGACAACGTTTTGGGTCCCCTCCCGCTTCTAAATAACGCTGTCTTCCTTTCGCTGTAATTTCGCTAATTCTTTCGGACTGGTGTTGTTGAAGCTTTGTCGGTTTTTTCATGGTTAAAGCATCCATTCTAAGGGGACAATTTCGCCGTTGGGTAATAAGTATGATTGAGGCAGTGTTAAACTGGAAGTGATAAGTAGCCAGGCTCCATTATCTTCATCATAGACTTTAAAGGTTAAAAGTCCCAAAGTTTCCAGCGCATTCAAAATAAGATACTGTTCTTCTGTTGGTTCCACTTGATTTGTGATAGGTTGGGTTGTCGAGAGAATGTTATCAATTTAACAGGGTTTAACGGTGTTAAACCCCTACGGTATCATAATGTTAATTTAACCCATTGTAGGGGCTTAATACTATTAAGCCCTCAACCTTTTTGTTTCCTAACTATTTCCGACTTAATTTTAGTTCCTAATTTTTAGGTGTTAATTCTTCCCGCAAAACACGACGTAATAAAGCTTCTAAAGATTCATCTTTATGCTTTATGTATTCTCGCAAAACCTCATTAATCAAAGTTTGATAGTTGCCTCCATTTTGGGCATTTACAGACTCACGAAACCAGTCAATAATCTCATCATCAAGACATAGCGTAATCTGAGTTTTTCCTTTGGGAATATGATCTATTGCTCCTCTTTTTCCTTTGCTAAAATCGTATTGATCCTTCATGATTTATCCTTCATATTGTTGATGTTCAATTTTTAGCTAACAAAACTAACTTTAATTCGTTGATTGAGTGCTGTGGCAATTTTTTGTAACATTACGAGAGAATTTCCTTCATAATCAGCATCTTCAAGACTTACAATAATGTCATATTTAACACCGACTAAATCTGCGAGTTGCTGTTGAGTTAATCCTGCTTTTATGCGAGATTCATAAATAAGTTGTGAGACTTCTATATTGAGGGATTCTATAGCAATTAGTTCTTGTATTGAAGGATCATCTGCAATCATTTGGTTAATAATTTTTACTGCATCAGTTGTTTTAGACATCGTTTATTTCTCCTTGATAAGTATGTAATTGTGGATCGTGTGCAAATCTGATTTTTCTATCTATAACTCTCTCAATATCTTGAGGGGGAACTGCGGAACTTTTTTTAATAATAGCATGACCAATAATGGCTACATTCTGACCATAATAAAAGTAGAAAATTCGATACTGAACGGTTCCTTGTTTTGCTCTTAATTCCCAAATATCATCTCTTAGATAATCGGCAGTAGGACGGCGTAATTTATGTCCCTGTGAGGCAAGCTGTTCAATTCTGGCAACACATTTAGCAAATCCTTTTCTATCAGTTTTTAGTAACTTTTGAAGCCACTCAATGACGGGAGAGATGCCTTCTGTTTCTTGATAAAAGATGATTTTGGTTTTCGGCACATTCCCTATCCTCGATTTAACCTGAATTTAAGAGGGTTTAACGGTGTTAAACCCCTACGGGATCATAATGTTAATTTAACCCATTGTAGGGGCTTAATACCATTAAGCCCTAAACCTTTTTGTTTCCTAACTATTATTGAATAAATCCTCAATTTAACCTGAATTTAAGAGGGTTTAACGGTGTTAAACCCCTACAGAATCATAATGTTAATTTAACCCATTGTAGGGGCTTAATACCATTAAGCCCTAACTTTTTTGTTTCCTAACTACAGCAGTTTGCAATTTTTTGGAATACACCATTAATTTGTAGGGGCATGGCAATAATAAGTTGATGGTTTTAAGAGTAAGATTACTAATGCCATGCCCTTACCGTTTAATATCATACTAACTCGTAATCTGCTGTATTATTAACTAAATCCTCGATTTAACCTGGATTTAAGAGGGTTTAACAGTGTTAAACCCCTACAGAATCATAATGTTAATTTAACCCATTGTAGGGGCTTAATACTATTAAGCCCTCAACCTTTTTGTTTCCTAAATACAGCAGTTTGCAACTTTTTGGAATACACCATTAATTTGTAGGGGCATGGCAATAATAAGTTAATGGTCTTAAGAGTAAGGTTACTAATGCCATGCCCCTACCGTATCAATTTGTAGGGGCATGGCAATAATAAGTTGATGGTTTTAAGAGGGTTTAACGGTGTTAAACCCCTACTAATATTACTATTCTCTAATTGTAAGATTCTGCAACAACTCCGAAACACCTTATAGGTTACAATTTACAAGCCGCACTGCGAGAAGATAAAACCCCCTACACTCGGACTCAAAAACCCTCCAGATAAATCATGCCCTGACACCCAAGCAACTACTCCCCTCGTGTACTCCGCAGTAGGAAGATGTCCCTGGGGTGCGACCAATTGTGCATTGGTACTCCAGCTTAAATCTGGATAGTCTTGCCAACTTCCGTTCTTTCGCCAGCCCACTTCATCTCCAAAACGTCTATAGGTTTCGTCATTATAGCTTCCGGGAGTATTCCCTGTCTGCTTAAAAATCCGCAATTGTACAGAAAAGCCAAATTTTCCTCCTGAAGCCTTTAACCATTCTTGATCAATCATTCGCAAATCCTCGCAGGAAAATTTTTTAATTGATTTGTAGTCTAACCTTTCTTCTTTTTGTCGCTTAGCAGCAGCTAACATTAAATCCCAGGTTGTTTGATCAGCTTCTTTCCATTTTTTCTGTGCTAAAAGTTCCCGAAGCGGTGTATAGTCTGTTCCTGTTGTTGAAGAAATAAGGGTACTTCTTTGTTGACTAGAAGGGGTTGAGGGTGGGGGTTTTGGTTTTGGTACAGCAGCAACAGTGGGACTAGGACTAGGTTTAGGGGTGGGAATCGTAACTACTGGGGTAGGATTAGGTTGAGGGGATGGCGAATTATCGACAGAATTAAAGGAAAATGAACCTACTAAGGATTCCTGATACCAAGGTTCTTGTTTTCTGTCCGTCTCTCGCAAAACCTCAGCGCGTACCCTCCTAAACATTAACACCACATCTAAATTAGGTTCTTTAATATAGCGCAATAGATGGGAAGTAAACGGCGAATTTCGTCCTTTTCCGTCCTGCGCATATTCCCCTGGTGCAGTCGCAAAAGCAATAACTGTTCCTTCGGGGGGTATCTCTTGTGCTAAACCCCGTACTGATGAACCACGACGACTAGAACGCCAGCGACGATAAAAAGGATTATCTCGACAAGCATCAATAATAACGATATTTACCTGAGTTTCCGCCGCTTGCATCGCATTTATAACCTTTCCTAAAGCTAACGCCTCATAACGCGCATTTTTCTCATGTAGCAGTTTCGCTTTGAGAGGAATTAAATAATTTTCTCCCTCCACCTGTACCCCATGTCCCGCATAATAAAACAAACCTACCCCACCCTGTCGCAATTTTAGGCTAAAATCGTCTATTGCTGTCTCCATCGTCCGTAAATCTTGATTTTTCAGCAATGTCACCTCAAAACCTAATTTTTGCAACGCCTTAGCCATATCCGTTGCATCATTGACAGGATTCGCTAATGCGTTCTCATCATAGTCAGCATTACCAATCACTAGAGCGATTTTAGACTGTTTTTGAGCAATTAAAGTATTATTATGAGTAGGTTGGGGAGCCACTCCGGTCTTGGGGTTTCCCCAAATAGAGGAAGTGGCGTTTGAGGAACGAAACCCAACAGGGATAAGACTTTGATGAGTCGTCGCTTGAGAAACAGCAACGGTAAAGGTAATGAAACCTAAACCAGCAAGAATAGAGACAGGATATAACTGTTTCAGGGGAAACATGGGAAATTTAGGGTAATTTTACTTGAGTACAGTTTAGTCGATTTCCTGAATTTTGACTGTGATTTTTTCGGGTCAATTAATCTAAGCAGCTTCAGTAGAATAAGTGGTAGGTATGGGTAAAGATTCTCCTGCTAATTTGTAATCTTCAATTAATAATTCTAGAACTTCTACTCCATTAGCTACTGCTTCATTGTAGGTATCGCCATGAGTTCTCCACTGTTGTCCTGGAAAGTCTGGTAATCCTACTAAATAACAATTATCTTTGTCTGACCATTGGATAATCATTTGATATTTAAGTTTGTCCATTTTTGCCTCTCTTTTTAACTTCTTGAATTGCCTTTAAAACTTCTTTCTCTAAGTATTCTCTGGCATCTGAACCATCTTTTCCTGAAATAGTAATTCTACCAGCATACAAAGGGTGAAACCAGTTTGAATGACTACCTTTGCCAGTACGAGAAATAAAGCCCGCTTGTTGTAACATTTGTTTGAGTTCTCGAATTTTCTTCGGCATTACTAATCGATAACACGATTCTTTATTATATCATCAATTTACTTCCTGAATTTTGACTGTGATTTTTTTTTGTGAATCAAAAATTATCATTTTTATTCCATTATTTTTACTCGCATTTTTTATAAATCTACTGTATCCTTCCTCACTCAAACTATCTAAATTAAGCGGATTTCTTTGTTTAGTAATGGTTGAATTTTGGGCTATTTCTTGGTTAGGGGAAGTGTTCGCATTTACTATTAGTCCTGTAACCGATAAGATAATCATTACTGAGAGAGTTAAACCGAATAGAAGAAATTTCATATTTTTGACTTTAACCTTGATTTTTAAACAAATTATACTATACTTAAGAAAAGTAGACTATTAATGTAACCTAAAACTACTATGTTAACCCCAATTTCTCATAAACGTACCATCTTACTCTATCCTGATGAAGATGGCTATATTATTGCTGAAGTTCCTAGTTTACCTGGTTGTATTAGTCAGGGAGAAACGAAGAAAGAAGCTTTAGAAAATATTCAAGAAGCTATCAATCTTCATATTGAAGTATTACGAGAAAGGGGCGAATTAATTCCTGAAGATAACATTGAAGTGACTGCCATTGTATATGAGTAAATTACCCGCTATTTCTGGTGAAGAATGTATCAAAGCATTAAAAAAAATCAACTTTTTTGTTTATCGACAGCGCGGCAGTCATATTACTTTAGTTAGAGAAAATCCATCAACTCAAGTTACTATTCCTAATCATCGAACCATTGCTAAAGGAACACTGCCTCAAGTCAATTTACTTAAATTTATTGTTTCTTTATTAGATGAATTAGTCATTGTTTTTTTGGTATTAATCGTCCTATTTATATTAGCTTATTGGCAAGGTGATAGAGATGCTTGGAGAGATGCAGTTAATGATAGTTCAACACTGCCTGTTGTTACTGTTGCTATAAAAGAGGAAAATGCAGCACTAGGACGAAAATTAAACTCTTTAGGTGATCCGTCAGATTTTCGTATTATTGGTGATCAAAACTTATATAATAATTCAGAATAATAATATTGTTTATAAACTCAATAAACTAATTTCAGCCCGTTTACCTAAATGTGATAAAAAGTATATATATTAGGTGGGCAATGCCCACCCTACTTAACTAAAAAAACCACCCGTAAGAATGTAAACCCTTACCCAATAAATTCACTCCTAAATAACAAACCCAAACCACAACAAACCCACTAGCAGCTAAGATAGCAGGTTTTCTTCCTTGCCAACCTTTGGTAATACGGGAATGAAGATAAGCAGCAAATACTAACCATGTAATCAAGGCCCAGGTTTCTTTAGGGTCCCAACTCCAATAAGATCCCCAAGCTTCATTGGCCCAAACTCCTCCCGCAATGATACCAATAGTTAATAAGGGAAATCCTAACCCAATGATGCGATAACTAATATTATCCAAGGTATCGGCTAAACTGAGGCGTTGAGGCGAAAGAATAACTTCATTAGTGGTCATTGTTGAAGTAGCAACCGCATTTAACACGGCTGTCCCGCCACTACCATTGCTTTCAGCTACGGCAACGGTTGGGTTTTTGTGGTTATTATTAAGCAGTTGTCGCCCTAACTTATCCCGATAACCTCCAGTTCCCACGGAACTCCCTTTGAGTTCCACATTTTGACCACGGGTTACAACGAGAAAGGCGATCGCCAATACGGCCCCTACCATCAATGTTGCATAACTGAGCATCATCACGCTAACGTGCATCATTAACCAGTTAGACTTAAGGGCAGGAACTAAGGGTTCAGAATGCTGCATTTCGGTGGGTAAGGATAAGGCCGCAAAGGCGGTAATACCCATGGCCACAGGGGTTGTTACGACACCGACTAAGGGACTGCGACTCATTTTTTCGGCCAGGAGATGAACTGCTGTTATTCCCCAAGCTAAGAAAAATAGGGACTCATAGAGGTTACTTAAGGGAAAATAGCCCCCTTCTATCCAACGGGCCCCTAATAGGGTGGCCATGGATAAATTAGCGATCGCCACTCCAGCGGTTCCCAAGGGAGGCAACCAGGTTAAACTAGGAAAGGCTGCCCCTGACCAATAAATAAGCATGGTCAGGAATAGGATTAAAAATGAACTGTTATCGAGGAAATTCTGTAAGCTGATTAAATCCATATTGAGTTCCGTCTCTAGTGATTTAAGTTGACTTTCTCCACTCGCCTTTAGGTAAGTGAATTCTAAAGATTGCTATGATCGGTTTTCTCTTTCTTAGACAAACCTTATTATAAACTAAATCTTAAAATTTTCCCAGGGTTTCAATTGTGCTGCAATGGGTAGATAGTATAGTTCTAGATTTTATGGAAACAATCAGCATTATTATCCCCGTTTTAAATGAAGAAGAAGTTATTAAACAAAACCTACTCCGACTCAAACATAGCTCTGGGATAGAGATAATTTTGGCTGATGGGGGAAGTCAAGATCAAACTATTCTCATTGCTCAAAATATGGGAGTTAAGGTTGTTTTTTGTACTCAAAAAGGTCGTGCTTATCAAATGAATCAAGGTGCGTCTATTGCTACCGGAGATATTCTTTTATTTCTTCATGCTGACACGATCTTACCTAACAATTATCCAACAATTATTAAAAATGTCTTATCAGATCCCCAAACTCTTGCGGGAGCGTTTGAATTAGGCATTGATAGTCAACAGCTTTCTTTTCGTTTGATTGAAAGGTTAGTTAATTGGCGATCGCATTTTTTTTCCCTTCCCTATGGTGATCAAGCAATTTTTCTCAAAACCTCCATATTTCGAGAGATAGGGGGGTTTCCTTATCTTCCCATTATGGAGGATTTTGAGTTAATTCAACGGCTAAAAAAACGGGGTAAAATTGCCATTGCTTCAGCTAAAGTTACCACTTCTAGTCGTCGCTGGCAAAAATTAGGGGTATGGAAAACTACCATAATTAATCAATTAATTATTATCGGTTATTATTTAGGGGTTTCTCCTGATCAATTAGCGCGTTTATATGGAAGAAAATAATAATTAATTTATTTATTCTAAAGGAATAACAGAAATCCATTCCTTATAGTCTGGATCTTTATTTTCCGTAATCGCTGATAATTTTTCTTTTAATTGTTCAGTAATGGGACGAGTTTCCGGCAGTTTAAAGGTTTCAATTTGTTTCACAGGGGAAATTTTAGCCGCGGTTCCGCACAAGAAAACTTCATCAGCAATAAATAATTCTGATTTATCAATTGGCCGTTCAATAGTAGGAATTCCGAAATTTTTTGCTAAAGTCAGAATACTATCTCTCGTGATTCCTTCTAGGATATCTTGTTCAAATCCAGGAGTAATTAAGTGACCATTTCTCACAATAAAAAGGTTCATCCCCGTCGCTTCACAAACCTTCCCTTGGGAATTCATTAAAATCGCTTCATCAAACCCTGATTCTACCGCTTCCGTTTTCGCTAATGCAGAAGTAATATAAGCTGCACTAATTTTTCCTCTTAAGGGGAAACTACGATCTTCTTGACGAGTCCAAGAACTAATCCGACAACTAATCCCATCAGGAGACAGATAATCTCCCATTTCCAAACCATAAACAAAGAAATCCTTTTCAATGTTATGAAGTCGGGGAGCAACTCCCAACCCAGAAGTGTAAACTAAAGGCCGCATATAAAATGATTTAGACGGTTTATTTTTTTTGACAAAATCAATAATAATTTGTTGTAGTTTATCAGCAGGTAAATCATAATTGAGAAACTTCGCACTTTGACTTAATCGCTGACAATGACGCTCTAAACGAAATAATAAAACTTGATTGGGATTTCCTGGATCTGGAATTCCACGCATTCCACCAAAGGCCGCTGTCCCGTAATGTAGTGCATGAGTCGCTATAGAAATTTTGGCGTTTTCAAACGGGATGAATTGGTTTTCAAAGTAAGCAATTGGCAGAAAAGTGTGCATCTTTAGTTCCGTTATCAGTTATCCTTCAATTCGTGAGGGCTTCCTCTGTCCTGAATTTTCATTATACCCATAAATTCAGCAACAATTTTCTTTAATTTTTCCCTAACCAACCCACTAAATTTTGTGTTTGTAGCGTTGAGGGATTTTCAACTAAGACTACTTCATAGTGACTGGGTTTGGGGTCTGCTAAAGCAACAGAAAGAGTCTTGAGTCTGTCCTGATGAAAGACTGTTATTTCGATCATATCACCTGTTTGATAATCTTTGAGCCGTTCCGTTAATTGGTCCGCACTCACGCGAATTCCATCAATGGCTAATAATTCGTCATCTGCATCAATTCCCCCTAACCCGGCCGGTGATCCTGCTTCAACAAATTTAATCATTTCTTTATTATTTTCTGACTGAACTCGCATCCCTAAATAGGGAGTTGTTTCTGCTTCCATTACGGGTTTAAGGGTTAATCCAAAGGGCGCTAAATATTCATCAAAAGGTAATTCTTCTGTGGTATCAAGATAACGATTAAAAAAGCTTTGTAAATCCATATCAGCGACGGATTCAATTACCTGTTGTAATTGTTGTGGGGTAAAGCCAATTTCAGGTTGACCAAATTGTTCCCACATCTGAACCATTACATCGTCTAAAGAACGCTGATTCTCATGTTTGGCCCTAATTAATAAGTCTAATAAAAGGGAGACTAATTCCCCTTTGAGATAATAGGAAATCTGACTATTATCACTATTAAGATCTCGACGATATAATTTAATCCAAGCATCAAAACTTGATTCGTTTAGGGGTTGCACTTTCCGTCCTGGAATTGCCAAAAAACGGGTGATTTCTTTCCCTAACATCTCTAAAAACTTCGGCCTATTATAAATGCCTGCTTTTAGAGGAATTACCAGATCATAATAGCTTGTCGTTCCCTCAGAAAACCAGAGTGATCGCGTATAATTTTCCTGTTCATAATCAAAGGTTTCTAACTCTTTCGGCCTCATTCGTTTTACATTCCACAAATGAAAGAATTCATGAGCTACTAATTGCAAAAATCGATTATATTTTTGTTTATCTCGAAACCCAAAACGGGAATAAATAAGCGAGCAAGAATTTTTATGTTCTAACCCGCCAAACCCATTATTAGTGAGATGGAGAATAAATAGGTAATTATCGTAGGGTAAACCTCCATAAAGTTTAGCTTCGCTTTCAATGATTTTTTTGGTATCTTCAATTAATTGATTTGGTTTAATATTTCCTTTGCCCCAAATCACATATTGATGAGGTTTTCCTAAAACTTCAAACTCGTAGGTTTCATGAATGCCAATTTCAAAGGGACTGTCTACTAAGGTGTTAAAATCCTGGGCTTCAAATTGATTGAATTTTCCAGGAATAGATGGTAAAGCTGTCCTCACTTTCCAGTTAGAATTAGGGGGAATAATTTCTACAGTAATTGGCTGTTTTTCTAGGCCTGGAATAAAATAGAATAAAGCCGCCCCATTAAAATAACCATGGGTACTATCTAGATGATTAGTTCTGACGGTTAATTCATTGGCAAATACCCGATACTTAATGATAATATCACTGTTTTCTTTTGTCTCAACTTCCCAATGATTCTTACCTACTTTTTGGCTAAGAAGTTTTTTCTTGTTCTGGCTAGAGAAAGCTCTAAAATCCTGTATATGTCTAGCATATTCCCGCACTAAATATGAGCCAGGTGTCCAGACAGGTAACTTTAAATTTAGAACTTCATCTGACCAATTTTGCAGGGCTAGGGTAACTTCAAAAAGATGGGAATTAGGCTGAGACATCGCCACTTGATAACTAATCTTTGGCGAAGTTTTGGTTATTTGGTTGGGTTCAATGAGGGTAGCTTTAGTCATTATTTACAGTTGTTTAGAAAGATGATGCAGTTGTTTTAGATTTGTTAGAGATAAAATTTGACGAGATGGCTCAAGATCAAGACAATTTTGGTTTTGTAGTTGGCTGAGAATTTGTTGACAATCTTCTAAAGAAACATCAGCAATATCAGCTAAGTCTTGTGCTGGAATCTGTAAAATTTCTGAACCCTTTTCGGTTAATCTACCATAATTTTCTGCTAATTTAATTAAGGTTTTAGTTAGCTTTATTTTAGGTGATTGTTGATGTAATTGAAAACGACGATAAAGTCTCCGAACCCTTCTGACACTCAATTGCAACATCCGATGATGTAATTGGGGATCTTTAAACAGCATTTGTAGAAAACGTTGGGCTGAAATACTAAGTAATTCAACATCAGAAAGGGCGATGACATCCACATATTTTAGGGATTCATCAAGCACTTCCATTTCCCCAAAAAAATCACCTCTGCTTAGAATTTCTAGGGTAGTTTCTTGATAGGAATAGCGAGAACGAACTTTAACCCAACCAGAAACGATAAAATAAACGGCTTTTCCCCAATCATCCTCTTTGACAACTTCTTCATCCTGGGCGTAAGTTTCTTCATCTACGACAGATAGCATCCATTCTAATGTCTCTGGGTTAGCTGTATTGAACAAGGGGAATAGCTCGGTAATTGCTGGAGTCTCCATTAAAGGCGTTTCAGTATGACACTGAATAAGGGGGCTAAGGAATATTATAAAGATTAATTGTTATTCTACAAGTTACCACTACCCTCGGAAGCCCCAAGGATTTTTATGTTAGATTGAGGTTTGCTTGTTGTTGAATATCTGGGTTCCCCGATGGATTGGATTTACATTACAGGAATTCGTTGTTATGGCTATGTGGGATACTTACCCGAAGAACAAGTCTTAGGACAGTGGTTTGAAGTGGATCTGATTCTTGGAGTTGATTTAACAAGGGCAGGAACCAGCGATAATATTCAAGATACCTCAGATTATCGTCAGGCGATCGCCATGGTTAAAGCTCAGATCGCTACAGCTAAATTTGCTCTGATTGAGCGTTTAGCTGAAGTTATCGCTCAGGATATCTTAACCTTAGACAAAATTCAACAGGTGAGAGTCCGTCTGACTAAACCAACGGCCCCCATTCCTGATTTTGGTGGGAAAATTACCATCGATATTACTCGCTACTCCTAGTTATTTGTACTCAATTAACCTTCAATATTACAAAATATTAAGACAAGAAATAAGAATCAGTAGATTGGGGAATACTGAGTATATTTACGGCATTATTCGCCCCTATCTTCCTGTTTTTAGAGGAAAGAACTTCAGAAAAGATTCTATCTTGTTAAGACATAGGATGCTTTTATATCAAGGATTGCAACAATTTTTTAGGGCTATTTTGAGGAGAAAATACCCTGAAAATACTTAGTTTAAGTAAATTTTAGCAAAAGATTCCGCAATTCCCACCAAGTTAAAAAGTCCCCTGATCTGTCACATTAATAATAGGAAGGTTATGAAATAAGAACCACCGACAATTCTCAAAAAAAAACTCAGTGTTTTTGATTGAACAATAATCAGGGATTTTAGAACAAGGATGCCTAACATGAATTTATGGAAATTTAGACATATTGGGGGTGCTATCTGGTTATATCTTAACCAACCCCTTTTTAATGCCAATAGTCCCACGATTTGGGAAGTTAATCGTTTTTGGTATTTATATAAAATTCAACTCTTAGAAAACTGCTTACATAAAGACAGTACGTCCCAAAGTCATTATACTCAATAAGAGAGTTATTTTTTCTGCTGTTGGTCTATGAGTATTGATGCTGAGATTAGCCGTTTATTAGATGTAATGCCAGCTTCGGGCAGGATGTTAACAAAAATTGTTAGCAAACCGCAACAATCAAAGGTAATTGATGCACCATTTTCGCCCCCTTGGAATCGAGATAGTCGTCCTATTTATATTAACTTTGATTTATGGCGACGGCTATCAAGAGGACAACGAGATTTATTGATTTTAAGAGCTACTAGCAGTTTAACCAATATTCGCTGGTTTAAAGCGGATTTATATCAGGGTATTGTCTTAGCTAGTGTGATCGGTTTAACCCTCCAAACTATACAAGGTGATGCCCTAGGAATGCTCATTGCTGGAGGTTTAACTGCAATTTCAGCCCGACAAATTTGGCAAAATAATCGCAGTGTGCAACGGGAATTAGACGCTGATCAATCGGCAATCAAAGTTGCGGTTAGACGAGGTTATTCTGAAGTAGAAGCAGCCAAAAACCTACTAGAAGGAATCGAAAATGCGGCCCAATTAGAAGGTCGTTCTATTCTTGATTTTACAGAATTAATTCGTACTCAAAATCTTAAATCTTTAGCTAATCTTTCTCCCGTAGGTGTTCCTGATAATGTTAAAAAAGAATAGTTTTACCAATTGATAATTGACAATTAAGCAATTATATGATAACTAAAAATAAATGTAAGGTGAGCATTGCCCACCCTACAAATCTTGTCATATTAATGATGTTAACCCAATTTACTTAATAACTTTAAAAGTTTGTAAACTTTGATCACTACATCCCGTAATCATTCCCCCTAATTTTTGAATTTTGATTAAATATTGAATAGCTTCAGATGTAATAATTTCTCCAGGCATTAAGATAGGAATACCTGGGGGATAAGGACAAATTAATTCCCCGCTAATACGCCCAAGACTCTGCTCAATTCCTACTAATTCTTTGGGAGCAAAAAAAGCATCACGAGGCGATAATTTAAGGGATGAAGGAGTGAGGGGGTTTGATTCGACTACGCTCATCAACGGAGATTCGACTACGCTCATCAACCGAGGGGGTGAGGAAAAATCTCTTAGAGATTTAAAGGCTTTGATTAATTGTTTTATATCATTTTGTGTATTGCCAATCGAAATAATAAAAGCTAAATGAGATAACATCGGTAATTCTGCCGTTACCCCCAATTTATTGTGTAAAATTTCATCAGCTTCTAAACCCGTGATCCCTAATGAAGTAACATTAACCGTTAATCTTGTAACATCTAAATATTGAAAACCTGGACAAGTTTTTTCTAATTTAAAAACCCCTAATCCTTCAATTTGACTGAGTTCATTTCTAGCAATTTCAGCTAATTTTATAGTTTCATTTAATAATGTTTGTCCTTGGATAGCCATTTGTTGCCTAGCCCCATCCAAAGACGCTAATAATAAATAATTAGGACTGGTAGATTGAACTAACTGTAAAGCTTGACTAATGCGTTGAGGTTCAATGCGATCGCCTTTGAGATGTAACATAGAAGCCTGAGTCATGGCCCCTAATACCTTATGGGTCGATTGTACACTTAAATCTGCCCCTAGGGACAAAGCCGAAGGAGGTAAAGCCTCATGAAACGCAAAATGTCCCCCGTGGGCTTCATCCACCAACAAGGGAATATTGTAACGATGAGTAACATCTGCGATCGCTTGTATATTCCCACAGACACCGTGATAGGTGGGATAAACCAACAAAACGGCCCTAACATCAGAATGTTGCTTTAACGCCCCTTCTAGGGCTTCTGGAGTGAAGCTATAGGCAAGATCCCAGATAGGATCATATTCAGGATTGAGAAAAATGGGAACGGCCCCAGAGACAATTAAACCTGTAATGACAGATTGATGAATGTTACGGGGTACAATAATCTTATCGCCACTACCACAAGTTGCCACAATAGCAGCAATGATGCCACAGGTTGACCCATTGACCAAAAACCAGGTCTGATCAGCCCCAAACGCTTCGGCTGCTAGGATTTGGGCTTGTTGAATCGCACCATCAGGGGCAAATAAATTGCCTAATTCTGGCAACTCTGGCAAATCTGCCTGAAATACGGCGGTTCCCACTAAAGAAGTCAATGAGTGAGCGATTCCTTGCCCTCTTTTATGGCCAGGGGTATAAAAAGCAGCATCAGGCTGGTTTTTTAAGGTACTCAAAGCCTCAATCAAAGGGGTTGTCTTTTGGGATTGAAAAAAAGCGTCTTTAGAGAATGTCATGGACAGAAAAAGATAAAAAAAACAGCCCTAAATTGATGCTGAGAACCAACAACTATCAGGTTTTATTGCCTAAAGCTCAATAAAATTCCCAGAAAACTTCTTACAACTGAGATAGTATTCATAAATCCCTAACCCTTATTTTCTATTTCTGTTAACATCCCTTACATCAAAAATCTATGGCAATAAGTTCCCCGCAACCCAAAATTTTAATTGTTGATGATGATCCCGCAATTTGCCAATTAATTTCTCGATTTTTTAGTTATAACAACTATAATATCGTTTCAGCAGCAGATGCAAAAATGGCTCGTCAAATCTTTCAAAAGCTTAACCCAGATTTAGTCATTTTGGATGTTAATTTACCTGATGAGAGTGGCTTCGGTTTGTGTAAAGAAATTCGTCAAACAGGGGCTTTAGTGTTAATGCTAACCTGTATGACAGACACCAGTTATGTGTTAGAAGGATTTGAACAGGGGGCCGATGATTATCTGACCAAACCCTTTAATTTAGAAATTCTCAAGGCAAAAATTGCGGCTTTACTGAAACGACGCAACTTCGGTGGAACCCCTCTCAGTTATCCTGATCGTCGTTTAATCATTAACGACTTAGCTATTGATCCTAACCGCTGTGAAGTCACCCTGGAAGATGAAGTGCTTCCTCTAACAACCCTAGAATTTGAACTATTATACTTTTTAGCCACCCATCCCAATCGGGTTTGGGAACGAAGCGACCTAATTTCAGCCGTTTGGGGCGATAATCACGAAGTTGGGGTAGAACGGAAGGTAGATGTTCATATTGGTCAAATTCGCAAAAAAATTGATGATCCTGATGCCAAACTCATTAAAACAGTTCGGGGAAGAGGGTATCTGTTTGAACTTCCTGACAGTGATTAAGTTAAGAAACTCCCTTGTTTAGATAACGAGGGAGTTTGCTCCGTTTTAGAACGCTTGTTCAACTTCCGAAATTTCAGGGATCATTTCTCTTAAACGCCGTTCAAGACCCATTTTTAGGGTCATGGTAGAGCTTGGACAAGAGCCACAAGCTCCCTGAAGCCTTAGTTTGACGATGGGGCCATCAATTTCGACGAGTTCAACATTGCCACCGTCTGCATTCAAGTAGGGACGCATTTCGTCTAATACTGTTTCAACGTTTTCTGGAGTTAAGGTCATTGTCTCTGCCATAATTTACCTCTGCTGCTCAGGGTGCTAGTTACTCTATCCTACCTTGAAGTTTACAACTTTTCACAAGTAATAAGTGTTAAGTAAGGTTATCATTGACAAACCATTGATGATTAGTTGACACAGAATTAATGCTCAAAAACATCTTTATAATACATTAAATCTAAGGCGACAAATACGGGAATACAATCAAAACATTGTTGAGCTAATTCCCATCTTTCTTCTCTTTGTAACATAGTAATTAATTGCTCTCGCAGTTGGATTAAATAGCGCACATCATTGGCAGCATAACTTAATTGAGCATCGGATAAATTATTAGCATTGCCCCAATCAGAACTTTGAGAACTTTTGTCTAATTCAACCCCTTGTAATTCCTGGACTAAGGATTTTAAACCATGAGATCCGGTGTAGGTTCGGCCCAATTTACTGGCAATTTTAGTACAAAAAATTGGCTGAGTTTCTATGTTAAAACTATACTTAAATTGGGCAACATCAAAGCGAGCATAATGAAAAATCTTAACAATATTTTTCGCTTCCATTAATTGCTTTAAATTGGGGGCTTCCGTTTGTCCTCGTTCAATACGAATGGCGGTAACAAAACCACTGGGGTCACATAACTGTACTAAACAGAGACGATCTCTTTGGGGAACTAATCCCATAGTTTCTGTATCAATGGCCAGGGCATCAGCTTCTAAATAACGGGCTAAGGTTTCAGCAGAAAGATCGTAATTACAGACTTGAAAATTGTTAGATTCTGTCATCAGATTATCGTTGTAATAAAAATAACTGGGTGAAATAATATTCCCCATCGGCATTTTTGGCAATACCTACTCCGGTTAAATTAAACTTTCCTTCCATGTTTTTACGATGGCCAGGACTGTCAATCCAACCTTTAACGGCAACGGCAGCTAAATCAGGATATCCTTTAATATAAGCTAAATTCTCAGCAAAGGTTTGATAGGGAATTGTTTTCCCCACAGTTTTGGCCCGTCCATCAAACCCATCATGACTGAAAGTGGCTGTTTTATTGGCCATATTTTGGCTGTGTTGTCGGGCCACATAACTAATTTCTGCGTTCATTTGTAAGGGGGGTAAATTTTTAGATAACCGATATTGATTGACTCGACGGTTAATTTCTGCTTCTAAAGCAATCAATAATTCACTATCTTGACCAGATTTTTCTAAGACAAGATCTCGATTTTTCCAAGGTTCTAAAGGATCGGTAAATGGAACAGAATCTTTGATTGAGGAAGGATTTTCTTGAATAAAAATTTGGGTAAAATAATATTTTCCTGCTGTATTTTTAGCGACTCCAATTCCTGTTTCATCATATTTTCCTAGAATATTTTGACGACTTTCAGGATTACTTAACCATTGTTTAATAGTAGATTTTACCGGATCGGAATTATCTTGCTGAATGGCTAAATTTTCAACACCTTTTTGATGGGGGGTACTAAAATTAATAATTTTTAGTCTTTCTTCTAGTCGCTCATGGCCAACAGGAATGAGGCCAGAGGCCATTCTTTCACTATGAATTCTAGCTTGTTGGGTAATTTGAGAATTAAGCTTTAATGGGGGTAAATTTTGAGCAAGACGATATTGATTAATTTCTCGATAGGTGATTTCTTCAATTCCCTCAAGAAAGCTGGGATCGGTTAAACTAGATTGTGGGAGAGGTTGGGGTGTTTGTGATCTGGGAGTCTGCTCAAAGGAAATGGGTTCGATGGGTTGACATCCGATCAAACTAATGATTAGCAGGGGAAAGGTGAGAAAAAACCGAGATAAACTGTATTTCATGGGTGCATTAGAACCGTAAGATAGCGAGATTTTTGATAAGTGTTAATAATAGTTTATGGATAGTTTACCTTTAGTTGGGATGAAAGCGATCGCACCGACCACTCTTACTTACCCCATTGTAGAAACTTTTCACTCGATTCAAGGCGAAGGCACTTGGATGGGTGTAAGTGCCTTTTTTATTCGTTTGGCCGGATGTGATGTTTATTGTCCCTGGTGTGATCAAAAAGAGTCATGGACGAGTAAATTATCTCCTCAACAGTCGATTAAGGTGTTAGGAGAAGCAGCAAAACAAGCTAATCCCACCATTGTCATTATTACAGGAGGAGAACCCTTAATGCACGATTTATGGCCCTTAACTAAGGAGTTACAGAGTTTGGGGTTAAGGGTACATTTAGAAACCTCTGGGGCCCATGCTTTTAGTGGGCAGTTTGACTGGGTAACGTTTTCACCAAAACCGTTTAAAGTTCCCCATGAAAGTGTTTATTCTCATGTGAATGAATTAAAAGTTGTTATTGCTAATCAAAAAGATTTAATTTGGGCAGAAGAACAAGCTAAAAAGTTACATCCTGAAGCGATTAAATATCTACAACCAGAGTGGAATAGTCCTCAAAGTCAGCCTTTGATTTTTGATTATATTTTAGATCATCCTGACTGGCGAATGAGTTTACAAATGCACAAGTTTTTAGGGGTTAGATAAAATTGGGTAAAACTGAGATCTTGCACCTGAACCAAAAATCCGATTTTTTGCCTAAATTTCAACGAAATAATCAGGGTTTGACGGTTTAAAAATCGGATTTTTTTAGCTTTTCCGTGCTGGTGCAAGATCTGAGTAAGATCTCAGCTACAGTTAAAGAAGCAAAAATTTATCCGTTGTTACCTTGACATCTTCAGCGAATTTTGTGGGAATAGAAAGATTGATGACCCCCTTTGACATTGTTGTCGTCGGGTCAGGGGCGGCCGGACTTTATGCGGCCTTATGCTTACCGAAACAGTATCGAGTGGGACTAATTACCAAAGATACCCTAAAAACCGGAGCTAGTGATTGGGCCCAAGGGGGAATTGCTGCGGCGATCGCCCCCGATGATTCTCCGACCTTCCATTTAGAGGATACCCTAAAAGCTGGAGCCGGCCTCTGTGATAGTTCTGCGGTTCAATTTTTGGTAGATCATGCTGCTACCGCCATTAAATCCCTAGTAGAGATGGGAGTGGCCTTTGATCGTCAAGGGGAACAATTAGCCATGACTCTAGAAGCGGCCCATTCTCATCCTCGTGTTCTTCACGCTGCCGATACCACAGGAAGGGCCATTGTTAGTACCCTCACGGCCAAAGTGATCGAACGTCCCAATATAGAAATTATCCCACAAGCGATCGCCCTTCAATTATGGCTTGATTCCACCACAAAACGCTGTCAGGGGCTAAGTATTCTCTATGACCACCAAATCTATTGGATTCAAGCTGCCGCCGTTATTTTAGCCACAGGAGGCGGCGGCCAAGTTTATGCCCAAACCACTAACCCCTTAGTTAGTACGGGGGACGGGGTGGCCTTAGCTTGGCGGGCCGGGGCGATAGTTCGAGATTTAGAGTTTTTTCAGTTTCATCCTACGGCGTTAACGAAACCTGGGGCCCCCCATTTTTTAATTAGTGAAGCGGTACGGGGAGAAGGGGCCCATCTGATCGATGCTCAAGGGAAAAGGTTTGCCTTTGATTATCACCCATCAGGAGAATTAGCACCTAGGGATGTGGTCAGTAGGGCAATTTTTAGTCATTTGCACAAATACGCCCCAGATCCGGCCCATGACCCAGTTTATCTGGATTTGCGACCGATTGAAGCCGCTAAAATTCGCCGTCGCTTTCCCAATATTATTCGCGTCTGTCAAAAATGGGGCATTGATGTTTTCAAAGAACCCATTCCTGTCGCCCCTGCAGCCCATTATTGGATGGGTGGGGTTAAGGTAGATTTGGATAACTGTACCTCTATTCCTGGACTTTATGCCATTGGGGAAACGGCAAGTACAGGGGTACATGGGGCTAATCGTTTGGCGAGTAATTCTTTGTTAGAATGTTTGGTGTTTGCGGCCCAATTAGCTAACCTTGAGGTTAATCCTTTGTCTCCTAAAAAGCAGGTTTCTGTTACTGTGATTGAAGATCTTCAAGGGTGGGAAACGGACATTGAATTAATTCGGCAAATTCGTCAAGCTTTGCCTACCCTAATGTGGAAAAGTGCGGGAATTTCTCGCACTCAAGGAGTGTTAGAATCGGCTCTAGAACAGGTTAAACAGTGGCGAACTCAAGTTACTGGCTTGACCATGAGTAATTATATTCTGAGGTTATCTCCTGCTCAATGGGTGAGGTTTGAATTACCAATTGCACAGACGTATTTGCGGATTTGCGCCGAAACTCTTAATTTATTAGATATTGCCTACTTAATGCTTAATAGTGCCTTATTCCGCACTGAAAGCAGGGGCGGCCATTATCGTTTAGATTATCCTCAGTCTTCTTCTCAATGGGAACAACATACCCTGATTTCTGGCGATCGCTGGGGGACAACTCCAGTGGCTTAACCTCTGTTGACAAGGCTTTGACCTTTTCATTCAATCATACAAAAATTTTCTTGACATCCGCACTCAGGGTTGGCCAAGCAAGGAAACTTAATGACTGCTATGATGGCAAAAAAAGGAAGATGAGTTAAATTTGAGTCAGCTTCTATCTTTAAATAAGGATTAAGGACAGATGAGTTAAACCAATGTATTATGTTAAAAATGGACAGACCTCAAAAAACTTGGACAAATCTGGCTAAACTAAATTGAGTTGAGTCAAAAAGTTTCAAATCATAACATAAGAACAAGAATTAAAGGTTAAATTAAGAAAACTGAGCCAAAACATTTTAAATTGTCTATATGATTAACTATCGTTTATCCCTATTAGTAATTATCTGTCTCACTGCTTTGGGTTGGGCCCCCGATAGTAACGCTAGGGTATTTTTATTAAATCAGAGCGCAACCGAGAGAAAGGTTGAAACCGTCGCCCAAGCTCCCGCAACTGAAGCATCTAAACCTTCTCAGTATAATCCTTTGATGCAAGCAGGGTATCAAGCGACAAGAGAGAAGAATTATCAAAAAGCAAAAGAACAATTCACGAAAGCTCTGCAAGCTCGTCCCAATGATATTTATGCTCAGCAAGCTCTGCAAAATGTTGAATTTTATCTTGCTAAACAAGCTAACCCCCTCAGTAATTTAACCACTAATTGGATTTGGTTATTATTAGGTTTAGTTATTATTACTGGTGGTTTTGGTCTAGTGTTTTGGTTATTTTTTCGTCGTCCTTCTACCTATCCTAAAGAGAAATTTGAAGATGAATTATTGACCTCTCAAAAAGACGAAGAATATCTTGAGCCAGTTTTGAAAGCCCCGGAACAATCATCAATTAAAGAACCGATAATCTCCAATCAAGAAGACGAAGAATATTTTGAGCCAGTTTTAAAAGACCAGGAAAAATCATCAATTAAAGAACCGATAATCTCCAATAACAATGGACTTAAACCAATAATTTTATCAGAGTCTTCGGCGGATGAAGGCCAATTAAAAATTCAAGCAACAAGCCGTATTTCTAGTCTAGATGCCGTTGAAATATTAATCGATTATTTACAAGAAACTGATCCTAAAAAACGCCGTAAAGCTATCTGGGGATTAGCCCAAAAAGCTGATTCTAGGGCGATGAAACCTCTCGTAGATTTGATGATTGATACGGACTCTCAAGAACGAAGTTTGATTTTAGAAGCTTTATCTCAAATTAGTGCAAGAACTCTGAGACCAATGAATCAAGCTTTATCGATTTCTTTACAAGATAAAAATCCCCAAGTTCGTAAAAATGCCATCCGAGATTTAACCAGAATTTATGAATTAATGTCCCAAATTAGTCAACTGCTTTGTCATGCGATCGACGATAAAGATCGAGAGGTTCAAGATACGGCAAAATGGGCTATTAACCAATTAAATACCCAAATGACTCCTCGTTTAGATATGCTAACTCGTGATCTGAAACCAGAGGTAACTGTGGAACAATCCTATTCAGATTCTATCGAAGAAATATAACATAACTTAATCAAAAACAAAGCCGATTAAACTTATGGTATCCATTGATAAATTGTGATAGTCATAAGGGAACAAAGCACCTTAAAAATACTTCTATAAATAATAAACAAGGCTTAATTTTAAGGCAAAAACAACCTCACAGACTATGTTCAATAAAATCCGTCGCTATTTTGCTACCCTTCCTGTAACTTTGGTGATGTGGCAAGTTTTGACCCCTTTAACCCTCGCAACTCCTCCCCGTAACCCTGACGAAACGGTAGAATGTGAATTGTTGGTTGTGGGTGGAGGACTGGCCGGAACTGCCGCTGCTTATGAAGGGTTATTAGCAGGAAAAACAGTCTGTTTGACGGAAATAACTGACTGGGTGGGGGGACAAATTTCCGCCCAAGGAACCTCTGCATTGGATGAACGCCCAACCCAGCGATCGCAGTTAATTTATCCACGGGGTTATTTAGAATTAAGAAAACGCATTGAACAACATTACGGGGAACTTAACCCAGGAGACTGTTGGGTTAGTGATTCTTGTTTTTTGCCTGGGGATGGTGATAAAATCCTCCAGGAAATGTTAACTGAGGCAGCTAAAAAAGGCAGAGGAACTTTAAAATGGTTTCCTTCAACAGTAATTAAAGATTTAACCATTGAAAAGAACCCAAATGGGGGAACAGGAAAGCAAATTATGAGTGCGATCGCAATTCAGCATACTCCTGCTGAAAATGCCCCCAAATTAAACACTTATCCCCTTTCTCAAACTATTGAAGATTCCTATAAATACGAAGATTCAGAACAATTTAAAAAGACTATTATTAAGTTTATTCCTAAACCCCATGATAAACAAACTCCGGCTGATTGGTATGTAATTGAAGCAACAGAAACGGGAGAAATTATTGCCTTAGCTGATGTACCTTATCGCTTAGGAATTGATCCCCGTTCCTATTTAGAACCCTCTGCTTCCAGTACAAAAAATGACCCCTATTGTACCCAAGGGTTTACCTATACTTTTGCCATGGAAACCACGGAAGAACCCCAAAAACATGAATTACCAGATTTTTACTTACAATATTCTCCTTATTATAGTTATGAATTAAAACGGTTAGCTGACTTCGATTTAGTCCATACTTATCGTCGTATTTGGAGTCCCGAACAAGGGGAAACAAAGACCTTTGGGGGGATCACTTTTACCGTTCCCACTCCTGGGGATATTTCCATGCAAAACTGGACATGGGGGAATGATTATCGTCCAGGAACTTCTCAAGATAATCTTATTTATACCCGTGAACAATTACAAAAAATAGGGCAACTTAATCCTGGAAACTGGATGGGAGGTTTGCGGACAGAAACCTTACGGAAAGGGGAAGAAAACGCGATTGGATATTTTTATTGGTTGGTGGAAGGAACTACAGATTCTCAGTTAGGAGAAGGGGTCAAAACACCAAACCCAAATAATCGTTATTTGACCGGTTTAGAGTCTCCCATGGGAACAGTTCACGGGTTATCAAAATACCCCTATATGCGCGAAGCAAGGCGCATTATTGGCCGAGAATCTTTTATTTATGAAAATGGATTTATGGTGAATGAAATTGATATTTCTCGCCGTAACTATCAAGATGATTATTATAAAAAGACCCTTTCTCCTGATACTTATCGTCAACTTCATGGTACTTTAGCAGGGTTAGAAGGGTTTAAAATTCTTAGTGGTGAAGCATCTCCTGAACAGGTGACAAGACGTAAAAGATCAACTATTTATCCTGACTCGGTGGGTATTGGTCATTATGCTATTGATTTTCATCCCTGTATGACTGAATATCCCGCAGAAAAACCAGGGAATACGGAACGAGAAGGGGAAAGAATGGGTCAAGGTCAAGCTTATCCTTTCCAAGTCCCTTTAAGGTCAATGTTACCCCAAAATATTGATAATTTAATTGTTACTGGCAAGAGTATTGCTGTTAGTCATATTGCTGCTGCTGCTTATCGGGTACACTCGTTTGAATGGTCATCTGGGGCCGCTGCGGGTACTGCTGCTGCATTTGCTATTGATGAACAAATTTTACCTTATCAATTAGTGGAAGAACCTATATTTCGGTCGAAAAAGTTACAGGAATTACGGCAAAGATTAGATGCTAATAATAATCCGACGACTTTTCCTAATACTTCAATTTTTAATGAAACTTGGGATGAATGGAAGTAATGTGTAGGGTGGGTTAGGTAGCGATATGCTATGTCGCTTAATCGGTTAATTGATTATTCACCGTAACCCACAACAAAAATCCTAATTAATTCCATTTTCTACGCCAAAATAGTAACGTTTCCAACCAATTATTTAAGGATTTATTTTCTTGAAATTTTTTATCTTGCCAATTTTCAGAGATCTGAAATAAGATTTCTGAGATAGTGGTATAGGAGGGAAATAATTGAGAAAATTGCTGAATTTTGATGTTATTTTTAATCGCTAAAGCAATTATATTTATTAATTCATCACTATTATTTCCTATAATATGCCCTCCTAACATTATACCATTACGACGGGTAATTATTTTACAAAATCCAGTGGTTTCATCTAATATTTGTGCTTTAGCTAAGGTCTTATAATTTTGTTTAATGACAATAATATCATCCCCATAACTCTGTCTTGCTTGAGTTTCGGTTAATCCAACTCTTGATAAAATAGGTTGAGTAAAAATATGCCAAGGCAGAGGATGATAATTAACTTGAAAAATAGGAGAAAAAATAGCATTTTTTACAGCAATATTTGCTTCGTATTTGGCAAGATTGGATAATGAATATCCTCCTATTATACTCCCACAAGCATAGATTTGTGGGTTAGTTGTTTGTAATTTATCATTGACAATAATTTGATGGGGTTGTACTTGAACTTTTACCCCGTCTAAATTTAATCCTTGAATATTAGGACTTGGTTTGGTTATGAAAATAATTTCATCAGTTTCCAGGGCTTCATTTCCTGCTTGAAGCCATTTTTTATTTTCAATTTTTCTCACTTGACTAATGGGACAATTAACCAATAATTTTATGCCTTCCGCTTCTAATTGTGCTTGAATAAGTTGTATAGCGTCAGCATCTTCTTGAGGTAAAATACTGCTATCTTCAACGACTAAAGTAACTTTTTTTCCTATCTGGTTTAAACTTTGTGCAAGTTCAATACCTATCGGGGTTTGTGAAACAATAATTAGATCATTAAGAAGCTTTTCTAAGTCTAATGTTTCAAGAGTTAAATATCCTACCTCTGATAATCCTTGAATCTTAGGAATACTAGAAATAGAACCCATTGCTAATAAATAATTACGCGATCGTAAGGTTCTATTTTTAATCACAAACCCCAATTGAGGAAGACGACAAAACTCTCCTGACTCCATAATAATATCTATTCCCGCAGCCGCTAAAATAGCAGGGGAATAGTATTCTTTGATGTCTTGTTTAACTTGGGTTGTCCAAGTTTTAATTTGGTAAGAATTTAAGTGGGTAACAAAATCATTATTTAGTTCCCATTGGGTTAAATTTTGCCAGTTTTTGTCAAAACAAGTTAAGTAATTAAAGGTAAAACGATCAATTTCCGTATAAGTATTAGTTTCTGTTTTCCCTAATACTAAAGCAACTCGCGCTTTTAGTTTAACGGCTTTTAGTGCAGCATAAGACGCTTCTAAGGTGTCACCAATAATTACGAGATCATAATCTAAACTCATTGATTGATGGATGATGAAAGGTTACACTTTTATCATAACATATTGAAAATTTGTAGGGACAAGGCATCAATAAGATATTGAAGATAATTATAAGAGATAAAATGCCTTTTCCACACCTATTTATATCTCTCCAGTTTTAACTACTGGGTTGATTCTCGAATAAATACTTGAACTATCCCTTGCTTTTTCCAGTCTCCTGACCAATATTCTTGATAAACAAAATTTTCATTAGACATCTCCAGAAATTAACTTCAAACCCTTGTAGCATCGGGGTCAAATTTGGGCTTTTGGAGATGTCTATTGACAATCGTTTTATTAGGATTATTTTTGTTTCTATTGACAGAGATAATAGCGCATGGTTTAACGCTTTTATTGGAAAATTGATTATCTTATAAACCTGTTATAAAAATCCCCAAGAAAAATAAAAACATCTTCAAGAAATTCTGGCGATTCAAATTAACTGCTAGAATCCCCAAAGCAAACAAACATCCGTAAGGAAGAACATAGAATAAAATCTGATTGATAGAAATATCGTAAATAGACATGAGTAACTGTCGAATAAATGAGCTAATACCGGAAGTTTGAAGTATATTAAGTAAAGTCCGATAACCAAGAAAAGCATATAAAAGCTGATATCCAGAGTAAACCCCGACAATAACCAGAAATAAAAGAATATCTCCGGTAGCAATAGACGCACCTTGATTCATTTGATAAGCACGACCTTTTTGAGTACAAAAAACAACCTTAACTCCCATATTTTGAGCAATGAGAATAGTTTGATCTTGACTTCCCCCATCAGCCAAAATTATCTCTATACCAGAGCTATGTTTGAGTCGGAGTAGGTTTTGTTTAATAACTTTTTCTTCATTTAAAACGGGGATAATAATGCTGATTGTTTCCATAAAATCTAGAACCATAGGTCAGAAATAAGGTCATAATAACCAGCTTGTTCAGAAGGATAGTCTCCTGCTTCAATTTTTTTAATGATGTTAGGTAAAGCTTTGATAAATTCTGGACTCCGATCTTTAGGATGTAAAGTCCAGGCTTTAGGATTCATCAAAGTTCCTCTAAAATACTTAGTTTGCTCTAACTTCTTAGATACCATAATTTCCCAAGAATCTAATTTTCCCTTACCCGTAATCTGATTAAGAAAAGTTTTTAGGGATAGGGGAACTTCATTCATAAACTGCTGCCGATAGGAACGCCAAATAATTGGTAAAGGCAGTAAATCATCGAAGTGTTTACAGTTAATTAAATACACTCGACTTCCAAAAAACTTAGATTTGTAAAATTTGTCCGATTCTCTTTCGTAGGGACTGCTTTGGTAAATTGTGCCATCTTCCGTTGGTGGCCCTGTTAACGGTCTGACAAACATCATCTCAGGAAACTGCTGCATTAGCTCAACACCATCTGTAATCCAATCATAATCTGGTTTTTGGTGCAGTAGCATATCACTGTCGAAGTGAAGCATATAGTCGCTTTTGCATTCCTCAATCTTAAAAATCGACCCTAAGATCGGATACCCTTTATAGTTGTGGGTGCAGCGAATCGAGCTACCAAAGTGCTTGCGGTAAACTCGTTGGCGATAATTTGGATCATAATTAATATCGACAATCCTATCGACAATATTAGCCTTGAGTAGCTGTTGAGTGCAGTCTAGAAGTTCTTGCATAGTACCGATTCCAGGGCGGCCCACTTTATCCCCAGTCAAGGGCGCGGTATCAATGACCAAAACCTTCTCCTCAAAAGGAAAATGGTTCATTCTCACTAAGTGAGGAATGGTGTGCATCATAAAGGAAACATCTGTGCGGGCTACGAAAATCCACAGGGAACAGCTTGGAAGTGCCATCTAGATTGCCTCTTGTTGTTGAAATATTTGTTTTAAAACAGATTAGATTATACTAGAAAGTCGAGGAACTTTATCTAAAATTTAAGCCCAATGACATCTCAAGTAGAACAAATGCGTCAATATTTTAGAGAGCTTAAAAATAATCTAGCTGATAATTACTATCAATTTCGGATTGATACTGATCAGAATCCCTATCAAATACGTTTTCGGAAAAAGCCTTTTCGCATCTTGTTCATCTTGAGTCACATGAGATCTGGATCTTCTTTATTGACTCATTTACTCAATTCTAATCCTGAAATTATTGGCTATGGAGAAACCCATATTAACTATGCTTCGGAGTTAGATTTTAAAACATTAATATTTAAGGTTTACAGGACTATGAAAGACTATCAAATGAACCATAAATATGTATTAGATAAAGTTTTACATAACCATAAATTTTTAGCAGATGATTTTTTAGTTTCTGATCAGGTCTATAGTCTATTTCTAATTAGAGAACCCCAAAGAACCCTAGCAAGTATTTTGGAAATAAAACCTCACTTAAATGAAGAAAAAGCTCTAACTTACTATCAAGAACGCTTAGAGATACTAGAAAGTTATGCCAAATTAATTAACAATAAAAAACGAAGCTTTTTTATCACTTATGAGCAACTGATCAATCAGAGTGACTTGGTTTTAAATAGCTTAAAATTTTTTTTGGAGACCCAAGACAGTTTTTCAGAACAATATGAAACATTAAAAACAACTGGTATGAGAGGTATTGGGGATTCGTCAGAAAATATTAAAGCTGGTCATATCATTAGAAATCGAAAACAATCAGATATAAAAATTTCTAGTGAATTAGTTGAAAAAGCGACTTATTCCTTTAGACAATGCTTTACCACACTATCTACCCATTGCAGCACCATTGAAACTCTGGGAGAATTTTAACTACTGAGTTGATCTGCCCTTCTGTCCTCTGCCTCCTGCCTCCTTAACCTATCTTGAATATCTATGGGATGAGCTTAGGAAGAGCTTGCTTTTTCAAGCTTGTAAAGCTTATTATTAACAACTGATTTTCTTTTAAATTGTTTGTCTTGATCAATAAATCCCAAAAATTCTTGGTTTGGATAAATGATGAATATATCACTAAATTGTGCAGCGTCGGTTGAAAGATTTATGCTTTTGTCCCATTGTGATCTGTTTTGTTGGCTAAATAATCTGAATTTAACTTTGGGTTCCGCCATGTGACTTAATGCCAGAATAAAACTAGGTGTGGTAGCACTCATAACTAAAGGACGATCAGATTGATTAATTGGAAGAACCAATTGAATATTTTGAGAACTAGCAGTTCCTTTTTGGTCATCTATTCCCCAATCTTGATCCTGGGCAATAAAAATACCAGATATAATTCCCAAGCACACAATTACCAGAAATATAATTTGCCACAGTTGTCGTTGCCAAACTTTTAATGATAAGTTACTAATTTGATGGGCAATTAGATAAGAAACAGATAACTCAATTCCCAAAAAACAGGGAAGATAATATCTATATTGCAAAGCACGAATTGAAGCACCAAAACTATCAGGTATCACCAGAAACAATGTATTTGAAATAACTAAAAGCAAGACAAATGACCATGTTTTAACTGAAGTAGAACGACAAATAAAATAAATAGAAAATGCAATCAAACCTAATATTAAGTAGCTTAAAATCGAGTTTTCTAACTTTGTTTTATTATGAAAATCAACAAAAATATTAGTAATGTTTTCCAGAAATCGAGAGCTTATAACTTTAAAATTGGTGTGGCTTAGGCTGTAGTATGTAGTATTTTTTTTGATCGTGTCTAAATTAGTCACTATGACATAAATCCAAGGACTAAAAAGAAGTAATGAGCCAACAGAAGATAACAAATAGGCAATTGTTCTACGACTTAATCGCAATTTCTCAGTTGTCAAAACATAAAGTCCATGACTTAAGGCAACGGTACAAAAATAAAGATGGGTGTAAAATCCCATTGCTGAAAAAACAGCGTACCTCAACCAACAGGCTGTTTTATTTAACCTTAAAGCATTAATCAGAGCAGCACTTGATAATGTTATTGTTACTGTCCAGAGACTATATTGAGTAGTATTTTGAGCAGCTAGAATATGAAAAGGGGAAACTGCTGTTAAGCACATAGCTACCCAACCTACTACAGGTGATTCAAATAATTCTAGACATAACCAGTAAATACTAGGAAAGACTATTATACTAAATAAAATAGAAATATATCTTGCTGCGATTGGTATATTAATAATTTGCATCCAAAAGCGAGTCAATAAAGGATATAAAGGAGGATGTTCGGGATTACTTACTAAGGCATTAACCGCATCAGATAGATTTTTTTGAGGGGTTGGCTTTTGATAGCTTTGCAATTCTTCAACACTGGTAATCTTTCCATCAAACACTTCCTCAATTAACTGCTGATTTGTCGAACCAGAAAGTCTCATGATACTCCTAACTTCGTCAGCACTGTAAACTTTTGAATCGAGATTCACAAACCGTAAAACAATACCAATTAATAAGACAACAATCACTAAAAATTTCCAAGATTTAGATATTAACATATGGATTAATCCTCAATAAATAGGGGAGATAACATAACTTTAAAAATGTAACTATATCTCTGTCATTGTCTTAGCTATCGGTTGCATGAGATTGCTCAAATCCTACTATCTCAGCTAGGGTATATAGAGGCCTACCTTTGACTTCCTCATACACTCTACCGATATATTCCCCTAGAATGCCTAGACAAATCAGTTGAACTGAGCCTAAAAAGAAAATAGCAATCATAATGGTAGCTAATCCTGTTACGGGGGAATTCGTTTGAATCAATCGCCAGTATAAGACCAAAAATGCCATGAATAGAGCTAAAATAGCGGATAATAACCCTAAGTAGGTGGAAATTCTCAAGGGAACTCTGGAAAATGAAATTAAGCTATTAAGAGCCAAAGAAAATGATTTACGAAAGGTGTATTTAACAGTGCCAGCATATCGAGGTTCTCGTTCAAATAGAACAGCAGTTTGCCGAAATCCAATCCATGCTCTTAATCCTCGAATATAGCGATTTCTTTCGGGCATAACATTGAGGATATCAACGACTTTTCGATCCATCAAACAAAAATCTCCCGTGTCGGCGGGAATTGTCACATCTGCTAATAACTGAAGCAAACGATAAAAAGCATAGGCAGTAAATCGTTTAAACCAGCCTTCCTGCTTTCGCTTAATCCGTTGAGCATAGACCACCTCGTACCCCTGTTTCCATTTATCAATCATTTCTGGAATTAACTCTGGCGGATCTTGTAAATCTGCGTCTAAAACAATAATTGCTTCTCCTCTGGCAAAATTAAGACCCGCAGTTACCGCCGTCTGGTGTCCAAAATTACGAGCAAAGCTGAGGTAACATATTCTAGAATCTTCTTGATGGAGTTGTCTAATGAGTTCTAGGGAACGATCTTTACTCCCATCATTGATTAAAATTAACTCCACCTGACCATTAAGGTCATTCATAATTTGGCTGACTCGATGATAAAGTTCAGAAATGGTTTCTTGTTCGTTATAAATCGGAATAATTAGAGAATATTTAGGCGAATGGGGCAGTTTAGCCGATAGGTTTTTCATAATTTCAACAATATGAGTAATGCCACAATAAAGGTTACAAATGTTCCTATTGACTTAATTTGTAGCTTACTCAAAGGTAGCTTCTTCTCCAACCCTAAATATCCTAAAGCAACATAGCTCAATAAAGCAACTACTACAGCAGCAGCTATTCTCAATATACGACCCCGATAAACCTCAAAGATCAGACTGCCCCAAGTTATTAAATCATAATTATCATTAGTATTGATGGGAATAGCAATCGTCTCCCAAGTATTGCCACCATCGGTGGATTTATAGACTCCTGTGCGGGTTCCCCCAAAGCCAAAAAGGGTATTATCCTCAGCATAAGACGGCGAAAACTGTATGGCTTTCCCCGCAGCAGGAACGTCATTCATTCTTGCCAAAGTAATCATATTATCTCCAATCTTCCCAAAGGTTTGGCCGCCATCAACAGTTTTGAAAAGTCCTTTTCCTCTTATACTTAGTATAAAAGTTTGGTCATTTTGATAGTTTGGGGAAATGGCTAAACCTTCAACATATCCATCATCTCCATAGTCTGTTTTTGTCAACTTAACCCAGGTTTTTCCTGCATCTTTTGTTATGTAAACCCCTTGACCTGTTCCAGCTATTACCGTGCGATCATTTTGATAATTTGGTGATATGGCCAACTTCACATAAGGGCGATCTTCTAAGGGCGTATTTTCAGTTGTAGTTTGCCAGGTCTTACCCCCATCTGTCGTCTTATAAATTCCTTTAGTCCCCGAAGCATAGAGGGTTTGGTCAGCCGCAAAATTAGGCGATATCACTATAGCTAAAGATTCGTTAATCTTACGACTCTCAATGGCTGACATAATAGAAAAGTTTTGACCACCATCTGTTGAGCGCATGATTAAACCATACATGGTAGCGACATAAACAGTGCTATCTTTGGCAAAATTAGGGGAAGGAACAATAGTAAAGCCTCGAAGTGCTTGACCTTTTGCCCCAGGAAGACCAACAATTTGCCAATTATCACCTCGATTAGTAGATCTTAAAAAGTTATCCCAAAGAACAGTGGCAAAAATATTCCCATCAGATTCATAGTTAGGAGAAAAGGCCATATCAAAAAAGCGGCGAGGATCTTGTCCCTGAAAGTCGAATTTTCCGGTGAAGCGAGGGGGTTCTAACCCTTTATTAATGGTTTTCCAAGTCTTTCCCCCATCCTCGCTAAGATAAGCATTGCCCACATAGGTTACAACCCCTAGGGTACCGTCATTTTTATAGTTAGGAGAGATCCCTAAGCTGACAACTGTCCCTGCTGACAAGGTTTCTAGTTTTTGCCAATTTTCACCCCTATTCTGGGATTTAAACAAGCCATTGAAACCGCCGACAAACATCACCCCATCTTGGCTGAAGAAAGGGGAAATTCCTAACTTATAAAAATGAGGAACTTTGAAGTCGTCAGCTTGATGATCTTTGGTTAAACCTTGACTGATTTTTGTCCAAGTTTTTCCTTCATCCTCAGATTGAAATACTCCTGTATCTTTGGTAGAGACGAAAATCTTTGGGTTATTATTCTCACCAGATTTTATCACAATATCTCTAATGTTTTTATCTAAATTTTCTTGACTTATATTAACCGAAGATTTACCAAGATCAACGCTCTTAAAAATACCTTTATCAGTTCCAATCAGAATCATTTTATCTGTGGAAAAATTGGGTGAAATTGCCACAGCATTTATGGGGCTATTATCTTGAATTTTTCCCATAAGCTGCCAATTTTTTCCCTTGTCTGAGGACAAGTGTAAATTGCCTTTACTATCTCCTAAGATAATTTGACTATCGTTATTTGGCAAAAAAGCCATAGCAGTAATTTGGGTTTTGCTATCGATAACAGATGTCCAACTTTTACCCCCGTCGTCTGTTTTGTATAGCCCTCCCTCAGTTCCCTCTGCTAAAACTAAGTCAGGATCATTGGGTGAAATAGCCACTGACTCAATTTTGAGTGTCTCTAATCCTTGATTAACTTTTTCCCAAGATGTTCCTCCATCTTGAGACTTATACATTCCATCACCATAGGAAGATAAAAATAGGATATCTGGTTCTACCGAACCTGTCATGTAAAACTATTAAAAATAACATCCTGGAAGCCTGATTTTGCAAGTATTTTAGTTTTTAATAGTTTGCTTTTTAGTAAATTCCTTGCCAAGTCAGGCTGAGTTAGGGTTTGAACGATTTTTACCACACTAAGTTCGGTAGAACCGGATATCTTTACTTTGAGCAAACATATCTAGTCCCGATAGATCTGTTCGACTATCTATTCCGTTGGTGATTCTTTGCCAACTCTCTCCCCCATCAACTGACTTAAAAAGATTACTTCTCACGATAATCCAGAGAGTGTTATCTTGATCATAAGTTGGGGATAATTCTATTTGGTTTACTACATCGTGGGGTCTATGGGACATGGCCGGCTGGATTACCACTGCCAAAATAATTACACTTAAAACAATTAATAATATAACTTTTCTTAAGTTAACTAACAGCTTACTCATATTGCTTCTCAATTTGACTGGGTGGGCATACAAAATTAATTTCTATGATTTGTTAAACATGGGGGAGTGATCCAACAGTTGACAACATTGTAACACTGCCTGACGCACGACTGTTTCTTTTTCTGTGGTTAACATTAAGCGGAAATACTCCCAAAGTTGCTGAGTATGACTGGGACTTAACTGCTGTTTTTCCAACATATTACCAAGATTTCGCACCGCAATTAATCGTTTTAAGGTATCAGCATCCGTTAGGGCAGATATCCATTGATAATATTGATTTTCCTGGGTTTTTATTTGAACATGAAAAATTTGCCAAGCCAATAATCCTAGGGTTGATAGGGTTCCTAAACCTTGTAAAATTAACCCAGTGGCTAACCAGTGATTTTCAGCCTCAACCCAAAGGGAAATAGCGATATAGCTACCCATAACTGCTAAAACGCCACTTCCTACGGCGACAGCTAACTTACCCTGAGAACTTTTGAGAAACTCCCGCCCATAATGCCAACGACGTTGCCAGTTCCATCCTTGCATTTGATAGACAAGTACCATTAAGCCAAGGCCAGTGGTAGTGGCTAAAACCAGTTTCCCGTTCCAGGCCAGCATTAAAGTTGCACCCGTTGACCCCAATAACCAACGACCGATTTTGTACAGTCTTTTTTGGGTAAGAACATTGATGACTCCTGATTTGAGGCGAGTCAGAGAGGAGTCTGAAAATAAGTGAGGGAGTTGTTTCGACCGGAATGAAACCTGCATTACCGATTGTGCCTAATGAACGTATGCTAATGTTTACTATATCGCTATTCTGTAGAATTACCGACAAGATATTACAAAGCTTTGACATAGGGCTTTATATAATTGAGAAAGCGATCGCATAACACAGACTTTAACATGGACATAATTTTATGCCATCAAACGGCTGATTTCGACGTATTAGGGGCTGCTGTTGGACTATCTTGCCTAAAAGTTGGTAGTCGCATTGTTTTGACGGGTGGGGCCCATCCTGCGGTTAGGGATTTTTTGGCTTTACATCGAGATGAAATTGCCTTAATCGAATTAAGAAGTGTGAATGAGAAGAAAATTCGTAGTTTAATTGTGGTTGATAATCAACAAATTGATCGCTTAGGAAAGGCGGCAGAATGGTTTAAGTTACCTCAGATTAATACTATCGAATTATACGATCATCATCTTAATACAATTTCTGATATTCCGACCACTTTTAAACAATTGGAAGCTGTTGGGGCCACAACTACTCTAATTGTGGAAAAGATGCAGCAAGAAAACGTCTATCCTAACCCCATTCAAGCGACTATCATGGCTTTAGGAATTCATGTGGATACGGGGTCTTTAACCTTTCCTCAATCGACTTCACGGGATGCGAAAGCGTTGGCATGGTTGATGGAAATGGGAGCAAATCTTAAGACTATTGCTGAATATTGTGATCCTGGTTTTTCCCTACAATTGCAACAGTTATTTACAGAATCTTTAGACAAATTACAAACTAAAACTGTTAGAGGTTATCAGGTTGCTTGGGTTTTACTTTCTACAGAAAATTTTGTATCTGGATTATCTAATTTAGCAGAAAGATTAATCGAGTTAACAGAAAGTGATGCTTTATTATTTGCCCATTCTTATCATAAACGACACAATGATAAACCCTATCCTGACGGGCGTTTAACTGTAATTGGACGGACAAAAATTGAAGGAACAAACCTCAGTCAATTATTTACAGTTTATGGAGGAGGAGGCCATAGTCAAGCTGCTTCTTTAATATTACGAGATGTGGAACCAGAAGAAACTTTAAATCAATTAGTCACAGAATTTATTGCCCAAATTCCTCAGCCCTTAACTGCTAGAGATTTAATGTCTTCTCCTGTGAGAACAATTCGTCCTGAAACAACTATAGAACAAGCCCAAAGAGTGTTATTTCGCTATGGTCATTCTGGGTTGTCTGTGGTGGATGAAAATGATTGTTTAGTTGGCATTATTTCCCGTCGAGATTTAGATTTAGCTCTACATCATGGGTTTAGTCATGCTCCCGTAAAGGGATATATGAGCAGACAGTTAAAAACCATAAATTCTGAGACTTTATTACCTGATATAGAGTCAATCATGGTAACTTATGATGTGGGAAGATTGCCTGTTATTGACGATAATAAATTAGTAGGAATTGTCACTAGAACAGATTTATTAAGACAGATTCATCAAGAGAGAAAAGACGTTAAAGATGAAAATGGTCATCGAGTTCCTACTGTTTCTTGTTTATTACCTTCGATCCGCGATCGCTTAGCTCCTCCTATTTGGAAATTGTTGCAAAAAATAGCAAAATTAGCTCAAGAAAAAGGTTGGCATTTATACATTGTGGGTGGGGCAGTTCGAGACTTATTACTGACAAAAAAAACCGATAAAATTCTCTTACAGGATATTGATTTAGTGGTAGATGGGTTTCATCGTGCTGCTGATGTTGGGGCCGGTGTTGAATTAGCTTCAACTCTGCAAAAAAAGTTTCCAAATGCACGTTTGTCAGTGCATGGAGAGTTTCAGACTGCTGCTTTATTATGGCACAAAGATCCAGAATTTGGGTCACTATGGATAGATATTGCAACATCGAGAACAGAATTTTATCCTTACCCTGCGGCTAACCCAGAAGTTGAAGCGAGTTCTATCCGTCAAGACTTATATAGACGAGACTTTACTATTAATGCTTTAGCAGTAAGATTAACGTCCCCAAGGGAAGGAGAATTATTAGATTTCTTTGGGGGAATTTTAGACTTGCGAGCGCGTGAAATTCGGGTACTTCATGCTAATAGTTTCATTGAAGATCCTACCAGAATTTATCGAGCAGTGCGCTTTGCTGTGCGTTTAAAGTTTGAAATTGAACCCCAAACAGAGGCTTATATTCGTTATGCTATAGAAAGCGGGGTTTATGAAAGGTTACGCATTGAAAATCATGTCGCCCCGGCTTTAACGACGCGATTAAAAGCGGAACTAAAATACATTTTAGCAGCAAATTATTGGAAACCAGCTTTAAAATTATTGGCTGATTTAGATGCTTTACGCTGTTTACATTCTCAAATTAGTTTAAATGAGGAAATATTGTGGCAAATTCGTTATGCTTCCCGTTGGTTAAAATATCTTGATCCTGATAATAATTTAGGACATTGGTTAATTCGTTTAGAAGTGTTGATTTCTCACATAAATTCAGGTGAAAGAAATAAAATAGCGGATAATCTTCAATTGCCAAAAGATAGTCTTGAAAGATTAAAATACATATCACAAAACAAAATAGAAGTCAATAAAATATTACAAAATTGTCACAAATTAAGTGAAAAAGTTAATCTATTAAATGCCTATAAATTACCCGATTTAATTATTATTGCTGTTCAGTCTAACAAAAATATTCGCCGCATTATTTGGCAATATTTAACCAAATGGTCACATATTTATGCACCATTAGATGGGAATGATTTGAAAGCAATGGGATATAAACCAGGGCCAAAGTATAAAGCAGTTTTAAGTCAATTACTCAATAAAACCTTAGATGGAGAAATTCATACCAAAGAAGAAGCAGAATTAGTTGTTAGGGAAATGATGAATAATGAAACATGATTAACTAATTTATCATTGTCAATTATTAGTTTTAAGCATTTATTTAATCTTATAAATATAAAATAACGATGTTTCGTCAAATAATTGATAATCTTTCCCAGAAAAATTCATCTTTTCAGACAAAGGATCTCTCTTATTTAGGGTATAATCTCCTAATGCTTCATATTTGGAATACAATAAGTAATAACCAGGCTCACAATTAGCTATAAATTTCAAACTTCCTTTGTTCACATATCGATCAATATATTCCTGGTTTCGGATATTTCTATAACTTTCTTTGTGGTGGCAAACCGTTGCTTGAGCAGGAATTTTTTCCAGTGCCTGACTAATATCAGATGTATTGGGAACTCTCGGAATGCCACCTCTACTACTGATGTAATTATAGAAATACTTAGTATTGATTAAAATTGATACTGTGATACAAGCGATAATTAAAATTATTAAATATTTTTCAAGAGGACGAGATATATCTAGATAAGCTAAGCTACAAATAGCTAGAAAAATAGGAGCCAGATAAATTAAAATTTTGTAAAATACAGGATTATAAGTGTTTTCTAAATTGGTTGAAGAATAGGCTAAGCAAAAGATTACCCACGTTACTCCTAAGAGACGAAAAATTGTCCAGTTACCTCTAAATTTATAAATTCCAACCACCAAAATTATTCCCAAAAAAATCAATGAGATTATCAAATTTTTCCAAGAATTGCCCGGAAAGTATACTTCCTGGCCTAAATCAAAATAGCTATGGAGAATAGCATTAAACCTCTGAAACAAAGAAACACTATGGCCTTCTTTTGTGCTAGAGTCAAAGACTAGAGATAAAATTCTTTGAGTATTTATCCAGTTTCGTCCCAATTCTCCTATCCAATAAGGGGTTAAAGTAAGTAAAGCTGTTAAGATTGCTAAGCCAGGTAAAATCCATCTTTTTGCCTTTTTGGGATCTTTAGCAATATAAACAATAATACTAATGATAAAGACCACTGGCATAACAAATAAACTAGAAAAGTGCAAATTAGTAATAATAGCTATGACTAATCCATAGGCAAGCCAACACAAAACTTCAAGATAGAGTGGGAGTCTTGCTTCTAGTTGATAAGTATACAGTAATGTAAAACAAAGTAGAAAAAAAGGAACTGAGACAGGATTACCACCTAAGCTATCTCCTGTACTAAGAACAATATTTCTGAAAAGAAAAATATACCAAAATCCAGCTAAAGCTGACAAAAAAAATCGTTTATTATGACCAACGCCTTCAAGTAATTTATAGATAGTTAAAGCGAGTATAGGGATAGACAAAAAAGTAAATAAAGCATTAGGAATTGCCTGAGCCGATAAATCATGGGTTATTATGGTAGCAGGAAACACCAAATAATAGTAAAGCGGCGGTAAATAGACATCTCCAACCAAACCAGACCAAGCTGCTGGGCCTGGCCCTAAGGTTGGCCATTGGCCTTCCCAGATTCCCATCACTCGATAAGCATCGTTAATTTGATCGCCACTATAATTGGTGAACTTTAGTGTAACAAAAGTCAGAATAAACAATCCAAAACTTAAAGAAATGATAATGAGTAGGAGGGAAATTATCCTAATATTTTTTATCATATACAAATCATTACTCTGTCTAGTTTGTGCTTTCTGAATAATACTATACCGCCGCACTTAATGCAAAAGTAAGCGGCAAGAAGTTTTCAGCTTACTTTTGCCAATAATAAACTCTACATAATTATTTTTAACTGGGGTGCTAGGATTCGAACCTAGGAAATGGCTGGACCAAAACCAGCTGCCTTACCACTTGGCTACACCCCAACGATGTCGCCTTTGTAATAATAACAGAACCTATCCCTAGTTTGTCAAGCATTTTTGAGAAAAAATTTTCTGACCAATAATACTTTGAGCGCAGACAAGACAACTGGTAGGGGTTTAATACCATTAAACCCTCTTGAGACGGCATACACTACTTAAGCGTATCTGATTCACCCACAAGTATAAATCCAGCCCAATTGACGGGTTCGGGATTTGATTTCATCGTGGTTAACATGGCTTGGCGTAGTGCCTGGGCTTTATTTTGTCCTGCTTGTAGGTTCTTATGGAAGTCGATCATTAACTCAGAGGTTGCTGCGTCGGGTACTTGCCATTGAGAAACCACTACACTAGGAACTCCTAGAGAGAAAAAGTCATAAGCAAAACCTATAACCCCTTCACTAACGACTGTTCCTAAACCTGTCTCACAAGCACTTAAAACAATTAATTTAGCCCTAAAATTCATTTGATTAAGACTACCATCTCCGACAAGACTTAGACTACCATCATCAGCTAGTAAACCATCAGTTACAATGTCGTCTAAAATGTTGTCGTAATTTTTATTATTATTTCCCTCGGAAGGAGCTAGTATTATTGCAGGTTGAAGAACGCCTGTATTGATAGTGGTGTTAACTTGTTCAAAACCATGAGTGGCGAAATGAATAAGACTTGCTTGAAACATTTTTTTTCTAACCCTTAATTCTGTTGCTTCTTCTCCTATAAGGGGTTGGGTATTATAAAGTTTAGCAATTTCTTTAGCTTCATATTCTGCACCTGGAAGTTCGCTTAAAGTTTCAGGAAGACCGAAATGACTTAGTTTTACTTTTGGCATTTTAGGATTACCAACTATTAAAATATTGTCTTTTTGAGTTGATTTTTCCTGTAGTTTATTATGGAGAATTTTAGAGATTACAATTGAGGGAGACAGGGCAATAGTATGATTTTCTATTAAATATTTACCATTGGCATTCATTAATGCAGCAAAGGGAACTTTATAGATATTTCCTTGTGGAATAAAAACAACTTTATTCTCTGGATCGGTTGGTAAAAATTCAGCAATTGGTTCAATTAAAACTTGATAAAGTTGATATAAACAATTCTTATTATCATAACAGCTACTATCCTGTAAGTATTGTTCCAACTTTTTTGAGCTTTTCCCTCTTACCTTTAACAAAGATGATTGAAGTAGATTATTGAATTCAAATTTTCTCTCTGCTACTAAGTTATTATTATTTTTATTTTGATTGGGCATTATCGAAGCAATTTTATTATCAATGATAGGAGAAAAAGCCACAGCTAAAATTGTTACGACTAACACTAAAATGGCAGTTTTTTTATAATTAGTTACATAAAATAAAAATCCAAATAATAGTCCACCCGTTATGACAGTATAGACGATAATTAACCAAGGTACTTTTTTCGTATTTGTAAAAATAGTTCCTCTTGTTATGATTTCAGTCCCTAAACTTTTAGGAAAAGATTTAATGTTAAGCTCATCAAGATTAACCAAACGAAAGTTAATCTCTCCATTAGGATTCACTACCCATATTAAAAGTTCACTATTAGGAAAATTATATTGATTTTCTAGTAATGAATATTCGACAAAAGTTGTGTTTAATGATTTAGCAATTTCTTTTATTTCATTGATTGTTGATTTTTTACTATTTCCTCCTAGTCTATTAGCAAGTCTTAACGATCTTCCTCTGTCGGCATATAATAAAGCTTCCTCATATTTCTCCTGAACAACAAGATTTTTTTGAATTCCTAAATATAGTTCATTATAATCTGCTACACCAACATAATTATTGCCGAATCCTCCATACAAAATTTGTTTTTCTTGAAGAGAGACAAATCTTTTAAAAACTTGCTCTGATTTAGACAATTCACCAACATATAGTAATGCAAATGGCAGTTGAGGAATCAATTCTTGTGGTTGTGATGATGCAAATTGATTAGCGTCTAAACGATTTAGAGAATCATTAATGACTTGATGATAATAGGTAACTTCTTTTGTTAAATTTCCCATCAATAAACTGTAATATGGTTCTTGAGCATCTTGATTATCATCAATCATCTTATTTAAAATTTGATTGGATTTAACAGTATTTCCTGCTTTTTGATAAAGATTATACATTTTTATATAAATCCACATCTCTACCTCATCTTTCTCTTTAAGTTTGAGTAAATACTGTTCACAATATTTGATTAATTCATCCAATGGGACATCGAAATCACTAATATGTTGTGTACATAATCTTTCTAAAGTACGTACTTCATTCTCATAATTACTATTTTTCTGAAATATTTTTAACGCTAATTTTGTATCTTCAAAAGTTATAAAATTATCTAAAGGATTTATATCTGAGACAAAATCACCACTACCACTAGAATATCTGTCAAGTATTAAGTTAGCATCATCATTAGTATAGGGAGGAATATTCATTCGCATATCATATAGCTCATAGTTATGTTCCTCACCACGATTCCAAACTGTTTTATAATCTTTCCATCTCTCTACAAAACCTTTAGGTAGTTCAATAGAATCATTTTTAAATTGTGCTAAAACTGAAGAATTCCCAAATTCTAATAGCCCTAGAATAGAAGATAACAAAACAATGAATTTCAAAATCTTTGTCAATTTCATAATAAATAATCCTCAAATAATCTAAAGATAATCTTTCAACATAAGAAAACATAACTTAGGGAAGAAATAAAGCATTAAAAAGCAGATTGTTCTGTATTCAATATATTAGAGAGATCATAATAAACTCGTTGTTTCTGTCCTCTAACTAACTCAGGTTTTGTACTGGGAAACTTACGACGATCAATCAATTGTGCTAAGACTTGATCCGGTTCATCTGTTGCTTCTAAAGTAAATAATAAATCATCCTCATAACAAGGTACTTCTTTTTCTTTTACTCCACAAACTACAGAAATATCTCTATCAGGAACCCAGGTATCTACTGTAGCAACAACATACTTTAAACCATCACGATCATGTATTTTCTGAAACCGTTTAGCCACTTCTTGACAACGTTTTTCTGGATTCCATTTTTCTCCAAAATAATCATTATCAGGTTTCCATAAAATAATCGTTGTTGCTTCATCTAACTTAGGATTATTAGCTACAGTTGCAGGAACCATTTTACCGTTATACTCATCCGTACGACAAACAAACGTTACCTTATCTTTTGAAGACGACTCAATAATATCTTCCTTCTCATCTGAAGACGACTTAACACTATCTTCCTTACCAGTAATAGCAGAAACAAGATAGGCAGATAATATGACAAAAGGAACCAATAAATAAGCTAAAAGCTTTTGATAAGCGATCATGGCTTTGACTTTTTTATGCTGAAAAATACTAATATTCCGCAATTGTAACCCAAATCAAAAAATAGGCAAGATCAAACTATGACAGTTTTTCTATTGGTAAGATTCTAGATGATAGGGCGTTGCACAATTAACCCATATTCTTATTGAATATTAAGCAACTCGGCGACTGATAAGCTATATTTATCAACAAACTCGATAAATATTTGATTTTTCAAATAAACGCCCTCATTTACATAAGTTAACCATTTGAACGTTTTTCCTGATTTTCCCTAATTTTCCTTGATAACTGCATTTTGGTTATTTTCGTGTTAAGATTTTAAATGATACAATATGGGTCTATTACTGTCTAAAAACCTTATGTGACCGGCAAACCATGTAACTTTGGTTCACATCAGTTTCTTGTTACTCTAATTTCCCCTAAACACCCCATAAAATCATGAACTTTTAATAAGCGTATTTTTAAGATTTGCAAACTGCTCTTGACAAAAAGCATTTATTAAGATGACTGAGTCAATACAGATATCAAGCCACCAAGCAATCACCTAATCGGTGTTCATCTTATCATCCTCCAAATCCTGATCCTGGCAGTGGGGACAAAAATGGGTAGATCGTCCCGCAAGCTTAATCCGTTCAATGATTGTGCCACAAACCCGACAAGGTTGATTAGTTCGGCCATAAACCCAAGCAACCCCGCCATAATTGCCATTAATACCCGTTACATCCCGAAAATCACTAAAAGTAGTTCCCCCCTTCTCAATAGCAGTCTGTAAAACATCAATAATGGCCTCTCGTAACCTTTTAACCTGCGCTAAGGTCAACTGTTGCGCTATAGTTGTCGGTCGAATGCCACTTTTAAACAACGCCTCATCAGCGTAAATATTGCCAATACCCGCCACAATATTTTGATCAAGCAAAATCGTCTTAATATTGCTCTGACGACTCTTTAACCGCATGGTGAGGTAATTTGACGAAAAGCTATTAGAAAAGGGTTCTGGCCCCAATCTTTGCAGTCCTGTGATGATGTTTTCTACAGGTTGACCAGGAGGAACTAACCAAACCTTACCAAAAGTACGAATATCAACAAAACGCAACTCTTGAGAATTATCACAAAACAAACGCAAACGGGTATGACGTTGTAAGGGTTCATCTTGCTTTACCCATAATAATTGACCCGTCATCCGTAGATGAACCCCTAACCAGCCTTTTTCTTGCCCTGAGAGGTCTTTTAGTCGGGCTAATAGATATTTTCCTCGTCGTTGCCACTGATCAAACCGAACATCAGTTATCTGAGTCAAAAATTTCTTAACAGAAACGGGATGAGCAAGAGTACGCGATAGCAACACTTCCCCACCCCGAACAGTTTGTCCAGAGGTCAATTGATTTAACCCTCGACAAACTGTTTCTACTTCAGGGAGTTCTGGCACAATATTATCCCTGAAACCTAATTATTTTGAGGAAACGACAACAAGTTCGCTTTCGGCAAAATTGTTGGTATTAACCCCAGTAGGACTGCCACTGAAGCCATTGTAATTGACCTTATCAAAACGAACGATGACGGGATAGATGATACCAGCTTTATCGACACTGGCAACGGTGCCAATATCATTGTACCAGTAAGATTCTTTACGCTTGATTCTAACTTTGTCGCCACGCTTGACCATAGTTATTGTCCTTGATAAATGGATATTCAATCCCACACTTCAGTGTGGTACACAAACAAAATACTACTATTTGATCGGGACACCTTGGTACTTCCAAATTTTAAGTTTTATTGCGAATCTCGCCATTCTAGTTCAACAAAATGGGCCGGATGTCCCCAAAAGTCTTGGGTTTTGGCGATTTGAGTGAGTTCTAAATTAAAGGGAATGGCAGTGGTTAGGTATTTTTGGGCCGAGAGTCCTAACTCTGGAGAAAGTTGGGATGCGGTGGAGGTAGCTAAGACTAACCCTAATAATTGTTCAAGGGGGCCCCTGGGTAAAATTAAATGGGCCCCTACAGCAAAACTAGCCGTCAGGAGGAGATTAACGGAAGTATTCGTCCCACAGCGAGGATGTACCGCTAAATTCCATTCTCCAGCTTTGAAGCGTTGTAAGGCTTGGCGGACGGCTTTTTGTAAATCAAATTGGTTAACCTGTCCATAGATATAAAACCCATTAGCGGTGGATAGTCCCCCCAATGTGTCATTATCTTGGGGATATCCCTGCTGATTTTCACTTAATACCCAAACCGTCCCATGTTCTAAAGCATGAACTTGACGCAACATCAGCAGTTCTTTTAACCCAGGAACAAAGCCTAAAAGGTTCAGTAACTGACTATCTTGACTTTGTTGGGGTTGATAAATGTCAAAGTCCCAAAGACTTCCGGTAGCGGAATGAACCGAATTTGTCATAAGCAGCTTAGGGTAATAGTGAAGATCAACAAATGCCTCCCTCTCTAATTTAGCTTAGCGTAAACTGAAATAGGACATTCATGAGGACAGATTTACTTTGAAAACTCTCTCAATTTTACTCTTTATTATCTTAGGCTTCCTGTTCATAACCGTTAATAATTCTGCTGTGGCAGTTGAAACAATTAATGGGGCGGAAATTTTTCAGATTCACTGTTCTGGTTGTCATCCCAATGGTTCTAATATTATTAGACGGGGGAAAAATTTACGACTGAAGACATTACAAAGGAATAAACTAGATACTCTAGAAGCTATTACAGATTTAGTGACTTATGGTAAAAATAATATGTCAGCTTATCAAGAGAAATTAACCCCCCAAGAAATTGAAGCCGTTTCTCACTATGTTCTCGAACAAGCTAATCATAATTGGAAAAGTTGATTAGAGGAAGGGGAAAGAAATTGTTAAAATTTCTAAAGATGTTTATTTTTCCAGATAAATAGGGAACAATAGAGATAGAGTTTATCCAAATGAATTACGAAGAAAACATAAAAGCGATGGATTCTGTTACTCAAGTACAACCCCAAACCCCCATTCATGAAGCAATGCCAGTGGTGCAAGCAACTAACTTAAGTAAAGTTTATCGTACTGGCTTTTGGATGAATCAAAAATTGCGATCGCTTAATGATTGTTCCCTAACGGTTTATCAAGGGGAAACTTTTGGGTTATTGGGCCCCAATGGTGCAGGAAAAACTACCCTGTTAAAAATGTTATTAGGTATTGTCCGTCCTACCAGTGGCCGTGCCATATTATTAGGGTATCCTGTAGGTAATCGTTCGGTAAAACAACGGGTGGGATATTTACCGGAAAATGCCTATTTTTATGACTATCTAACGGCTTGGGAATTTTTAGAGTTTATTGCGGGTTTATTTCAAATTCCTAGGTCAATTCAAAAGAAACGAATTCCTGAGTTAATAGACTTAGTTGGGTTGGCCCAAAAAACTGCTAAGAAAAAACAATTAAAAAAATATTCTAAGGGAATGTTACAACGGGTTGGCATGGCCCAAGCTTTAATTAATGACCCTGAAGTGGTGTTTTTTGATGAACCAATGTCGGGACTTGATCCTTTGGGACGTTATCAAGTCAGGGAAATTGTTCTCTCTTTAAAAGAACAAGGAAAGACGATCTTTTTTAATTCCCATGTCTTAACGGATATTGAAAGAATCTGCGATCGCATTGCAATTTTAGCGAAAGGAGATTTGTTATGTGTGGGGTCATTGGAGGATATTTTAGGCCGTTCTGATGTTTATCAAGTTATCGTTAAAGGGGGAACAGAAAAAGAGTTAGAACCTTGGATTTTAGGGATTAAAGAGATTGAAAATACTTGGCATGGACAATTAACAGGTGATCCTCATGAATTTATTGAGTTTCTATCAAAAATTGATGCTCAATTACTCAGTTTAAATCGCGCCCGTGCTTCTTTAGAAGATTATTTTATTCAACAGTTACGGGAAAGGGGTATTACCTCAAGTCAGTGATTTTTAGATAGAAAAATAAGGGCTTAATATTCAGGGCTTAATATTCAGGGCTTGATATTCAGGGCTTAATATTATTAAGCCCCTACCTTATCGTAACATAATGGCTCATAATCCCGATTTTTCCCATCGTCGTTCTATTCGTATCAAAGAGTATAATTATGCTGATAATGGGGCTTATTTTGTGACCCTTTGTACTAAGAATAAACAATGTATTTTTGCTGATATTAAACAGGGGAAAATTAAAATTTGTGCTTTAGGGGCGATCGCTCATAATTGTTGGTTAAAAATTTCTGAACATTTTCCTCATGTTATTTTAGATGTTTTTGTGATTATGCCTAATCATGTTCATGGTATTTTATGGCTTAATAATTCTCAAAAACCTGTCAATGAAGCGCGAAGCTTTGGTAATATTGTTGCGGGTTCATTATCTAGTGTAATTCGTTCCTATAAAGCAGCAGTTACTAAAGAAATTAATTATATTTGTGGACAAAAGGGAACATCTTTAGTCTGGCAACGTAATTATTATGAACATATTATTCGTGATGAAAAAGCATTACAAGAAATACGCAAATATATTGTTGAAAATCCTTTAAACTGGGATAAAGATCCTGAATACTCTTTATCCAGAGAAATTTTATTAGACTTGCCATTTTAATATTGTAGATGGGGATCATGATGTGTGGACATAACATCTGGTTGGGCTTAATATTATTAAGCCCCTACGATAACATAACCATCAAATGATATCGGACATAATGGTATCGGACATAATGGTATCGGACATAATGATATTATGTCCCTACATTAATTGCTACAAATGGTATCGGGCATAATGGTATTATGCCCCTACATTAATTGCTACAAATGGTATCGGGCATAATGGTATCGGGCATAATGGTATTATGCCCCTACATTAATTGTTTGTATTCGATAATCTTGTAGGGGTTTAACACTGTTAAACCCGCCCAACCATTAAACCCACCCAACCATTAAACCCACCCAACCATGCAACCCATCAACCATTAAACCCATCAACCATTAAACCCACACACCGTAAAAAAAATTGTGATATGATAGTATTGATGAATATATTGCCCTATTTCTACCCCAAAAAAAAATCGATCCGCGCTGACGCGCGTCCATAAGGGCAAAGGGCAAAAGCGCAACAGTGCAAAGGGCTACAAAGTCCTGGGAAGACCGCACACAACACGCAAACCGTTGAGGTCGTTACGCGCGCCGTTGATGAGGCGGTTAGCCGAACGGCAGTAGCGCGGATCATTGAGGTACGAACCGCCGCGTACTACCTTCTTATATTGATAATCATTTTCAACAAGAATACCGATATTAGAAGATGCTGAAACCAGCATCACTGCGTTTGCAGTTACCTTGCTTACTGCTTGTTGAGAATTTTTATTATTAGCTTGATAATTCTGATTATAGTCATCTTGACACCATTCCCAGAGATTACCGTGCATATCATATAAACCAAAGCCATTAGCAGGAAAACTGCCTACTTCCGTTGTTTCTCCCCGATCAATGCCTTTTTTGCCCTCTCCATAGACATAGTTACCATCATAGTTAGCAATATCCGTATTCAGGGTTTCTCCATAATAAAAAGGAGTGGTTGTCCCTGCACGACAAGCATATTCCCATTGTGCTTCCGTGGGTAAAGTAAAAGTTAACCCTGTCTTTTCCGAGAGTTTCTGACAAAACTCCTGACAATCATTCCAAGAAACCTGTTCTACAGGATATTTACCCCCTTTATTAAATTTTGAGGGGTTATTTCCCATAATAGCTTCCCATTGCGGTTGAGTGACTTCATATTTACCGATATAGAAATCATCTACCGTCACCTCCTGTTGCGCTTCATCATCTTGTCTTCCCGCTTCAGTTTCCGGGGAACCCATGATAAATGTTCCCCCTGGTATCTTCACCATGTCCAAAGAAACATCATTCTCTAGCGCAATAGTAAACTGTTCCCCTTGTTTCGTTTCTCGCTGAACAATATTTCCTTGGGGGTCAACCTTTACCGTCTCAAAGCTGAAGGTTTCCAGGGGAAAGGTATCTGTTGTTGTGGGAGTGGGAGTAGGAGTAGGAGTAGATGTAGGTGTAGGTGTAGGTGTGGGAATGGAAGTAGAACTATTATTGTTTTTCCACCAAGCAAACAACCCAACTGCGATAACACCAATACTTCCATATCCCAAAAATTGTAAAAATTTTCGTCTATTTTGCGGTTGCGGTTGAGAAGGGGTTTGTACCAGGGTTGGGTGTATAGGTTGAGGTTGTGGAGGGGGACTTTGTTTCTGTTGCGCTTTAGTTACTGGTGTCGGTTGTTGGGGTGGAGGAGTAGTAATTTGTTTCTGTTGCGCTTTAGGTTGTAATGCGGTTAAGACTTCCGTTGCTGACTGATAACGGTTACGTCTATCCTTTTGTAATAACTTGTCTAAAACCTGCCTTAAATCATCGCTAATAGGTTGTTTGAGATGAGTTTGCCACTGGTTAACCCATTGATAACCCTCCTCCAACAATAAGTTATAAGGATCAATCTGAGTCAGTAAAAAGAAACAAGTTGCACCCAAACTAAACAAGTCACTAGCGTTAAATGCTTCCCCTGACTTCATTTGTTCAAAAGCAGCATAACCTTCAGTTCCTATTTTTGTTCCTCTGGTGGCTACTGTTGCAGCAAAGTCCTTAGATGCACCAAAATCAATCAATACATACTGCTTATTATCGTCCCGTCCCATGATATTGGTAGGTTTAATATCACGGTGAATGACTTTTTTTTGATGTATGAACTCAAAAACAGGCAGAATATTGTTTAAAAAGTCCCTAACTTCTGTTTCTGTCCAACAACGGTTATACAACTTATCCAGGGTTTTTCCTTCGATATATTGTTGCACCAAATATAAATAATCTTCTTCCTTAAAATAGGCTAATAACTGCGGTATTTGTGGATGTTCCCCCAGTTGTTGTAATTGTTTTGCCTCATCTTCAAATAAATCTTGTACCTTCCCAAATGCAGCAGTTCCCTGTTTTTGGGGACAAAGTTGTTTAATCACACATTTTGCATTCAGTCTATCTATATCTTCCGCAAGATAAGTCCGTCCAAAACCTCCCTCATCAGACAATAGTTTTAGGGGACGATAATGATTTCGGAGGACAGTTATAGAAGTACCGCAAGCAATACAAAACTGTGTCCCATCAAGGTTTTCTGGTTTGGTACAAGTAGGGTTGAGACAGCAAATAGTCACGATATCAAGGATAATTGTTGCAGGTTTTGAAAAGATTTTAACGCTTGTAGGGGCTTAATACCATTAAGCCCTGAGATTTCAGTTGTGGATAGATAACCTTGATGGGTTTAATGTTGATGGGTTTAATAGTGGGTTTAATGTTTATGGGTTTAACAGTTTTGGGTTTAACAGTTTTGGGGTTTAACAGTTTTGGGTTTAATGGTGATGGGTTTAACAGTTTTGGGGTTTAATGGTGATGGGTTTAACAGTGTTAAACCCCTACAATAATGGGATGATTTTATAGTTTTTATTGGTTATTATAGACTAATTCATCTATTGTTAATAATTTTTTCTAGTTCTTCGATTAAAGGATCAAGTTTAAGAGTAACTGTATTCCAAAGAATATCAAGATCGACAGCAAAATAAGCATGAACAAGACGATTTCGCATCCCAATAATATCAGACCAAGGAATTTGTGGGTGTTTTTGTTGACAGTCTACAGAAACATTGACTGCTGCTTCTCCAATAATTTCAATGGCTTTAATTAAAGCAAAAACTAACATTTGGTTATTATCTAAAGACTTCCGATCGCATCCTTGAATAAACTTTGTTGCTTCAAGAGCAGCATCTTTCATGTGTTGTAATCGAGTAGGATCATCAATTTTGGGCATATTGTACAACGGCCGTTTTTAAAACTTCCTGACGAAAATAAGGACTCAATTCTGCGGGGGTACGAAGATCAATTTTTCGACCATTCAGTATTTTTGAAAGTTCTCTTTCCATTCTTGCCAGATCTAAATAAGTAATTTTTGCTTCAGGCAAAAACTCAACTAAAAAATCAATGTCGCTTTCTGGGGTAAAATCATCCCGTAATACTGAACCAAATAAGGACAAATTACGGATTTGGTATTGTTGACAAAATTCCCTAATCTTGTCTTTTGGAAGTGATATAAATAAATTTTTTACAGGAGACATAACGCTATAGTATTTCTTGAAAATCACTTATAGAACTCCTTTCATCATAATTCTTTAACAAGAATCGGCCCAAAACCGTTAAGATTTATTACAGAAGTAATCGATGTAACCGCCAGAGTTGCCCCATTAGGAGAACAAACAAATTACAATGCTCGATAAACAAGCAATTTTAGACGTATTACGGCCAGTTCAAGACCCCGAACTGCAAAAAAGTTTAGTAGACCTCAATATGATTCGTAATGTCACGGTAGAGGGCGGTAACGTCAGTTTTACCCTGGTTTTAACCACTCCGGCCTGTCCTTTACGAGAATTCATCGTAGACGACTGTAAAAAAGCAGTGAAACAGTTACCAGGAGTCGAAACCGTAGAAGTCGCTGTTACGGCCGAAACCCCCCAACAAAAAGCCCTCCCCAACCAAGAAACCGTAGCAGGAACAAAAAATATTATTGCCATTTCTAGTGGTAAAGGAGGGGTGGGAAAAAGTACCGTAGCTGTTAACGTAGCCGTTGCCTTAGCCAAAGCCGGGGCAAAAGTAGGGTTACTTGATGCGGATATTTATGGCCCCAATGTACCCACCATGTTAGGACTAGAAAACGCTGAGATAAAAGTAGAAAAAAGGGCAGAGGGAGATATTCTGGAACCGGCCTTTAATTACGGCGTTAAAATGGTGTCCATGGGCTTTTTAATCGACCCCGATCAACCTGTGATGTGGCGTGGCCCCATGCTCAATGGCATCATCCGTCAATTTCTCTACCAAGTCAACTGGGGCGCGTTAGATTATTTAGTGGTAGATATGCCCCCAGGAACGGGAGATGCTCAGTTAACTTTAGCTCAAGCGGTTCCCATGGCCGGGGCCGTCATTGTTACTACTCCCCAAACTGTATCTCTGTTAGATGCTCGTCGTGGCTTAAAAATGTTTGAACAATTGGGCGTAAATGTTCTCGGTATTGTCGAGAATATGAGTTATTTTATCCCCCCAGACGCACCAGAACGCACCTACGACCTCTTTGGTTCCGGTGGAGGGGAAAAAACATCAAAAGAATTAAACGTGCCTCTATTGGGCTGTATTCCTTTGGAAATTGCCCTCAGAGAAGGAGGAGATCAAGGGGTTCCTATTGTTATGTCGGCCCCAGAGTCGGCCTCAGCTAAGGCATTAACAGCGATCGCCCAACAAATTGCTGCTAAAGTATCGATGGCGGCTTTAGCCTAAACCCAATTCTGTTGTTTATGTGAGGAGTTTCCCCAATATGATGTTAAAAGCCGCAAATTACCGCGTTAGTCGCAAACGTCGCTTACCTTTATGGTTGTCTGCCTTGCCACAAGTTGACTGGTTATTACTATTCTTGGTGGTGGGGTTAACCAGTTTAGGGGGTTTGATGATTCGTAGCACGGAACTACATGAAACATCGGTTGACTGGTGGCAACATTGGTTATTTGGGGGCTTTGGGTTGATTATTGCCCTATTTTTGGCCCGGTTTCGCTATGAAAATTTGATACAGTGGCATTGGTTAACCTATGCCATCACCAATTTGTCTTTGATTGCGGTAATTGCCATTGGGGTTGCGGCTAATGGGGCCCAAAGTTGGATTGAGATTGGGGGATTTAATATTCAGCCCTCGGAATTTGCGAAGGTGGGGCTGATTATTACCTTAGCCGCCTTGTTACATCAAAAAGATGCCCAGACTCTCCCTTCCGTTTTGCGGGTTTTGGGAGTAACGGCGGTTCCTTGGGTGTTGATTATGTTACAGCCTGATTTGGGGACTGGGTTAGTTTTTGGGGCTATTACCTTGGGAATGCTTTACTGGGCAAATATGCACCCAGGTTGGCTAGTTTTGATGATCTCTCCTCTGGTTTCGGCGATTTTATTCAATATTTCCTTTCCTGGCTGGATTATTTGGGCGGTAATTATGGGCATTATTGCCTGGTTTAGTTTACCGTTGCGCTTTGTGGCTACCATTGGGGCCATGGGGGCTAATTTTGCGGCAGGGAAGCTTAGCGGTGTCTTGTGGGGTTTATTGAAGGATTATCAAAAGGATCGTCTGACCCTATTTTTAGAACCGGAGAAAAATCCTTTGGGTGGGGGTTATCAATTAATTCAATCTCGCATTGCGATCGGGTCTGGAGAATTATGGGGACGGGGACTGTTTGAAGGAACCCAAACTCAGTTAAATTTTATTCCTGAACAGCATACAGATTTCATTTTTTCGGCAGTCGGGGAAGAATTTGGATTTGTGGGCGGTATTTTGGTTTTAGTCGCCTTTTGGTTAATTTGTTTTCGCTTAGTAATCATTGCTTGTCAAGCTAATGAGAATTTTGGGTCTTTATTGGCCATTGGAATGTTATCCATGATTGCCTTTCAGGTGGTGGTTAATATCTGTATGACGGTGGGATTAGCACCAATTACAGGGATTCCGTTACCTTGGTTAAGTTACGGGCGATCGGCTTTATTAACCAATTTTATTGCCTTGGGTTTGGTGGAGTCTGTGGCCAATTATCGACCGAAAAAAAGATTTTAGGCTTGGGCATTGGCAGCAAAAATACGTTTAATGTTCTTGGCCACAGATTCTCCTTTATCATTAGAGCCTATGGAAAATTGAACTGTTGCCCCTTCTTCTAAGTCATTAAAATCTACATCAATTAAGTCTGTATGATGAAAAAATAAATTATTGGGGGGATTTTTGATAAAGCCATAGCCTTGTTTTAAACTGAGAATTGTACTTTCTTGAAGGGGAGTATTTTCATCAATCAAGATCTCCTCTTGTTTAGGAATTCTGGGTTGAACAAATAAATTGTTAATCAGGGGATCATTGTTTTGTTTGCGATCGCCGATAATTTCTTGCATAGCGACGGGATAAGTCACTTCTTTCAGCAGATATTGAGAGGTTTTCGTGGTCATCTGATTATTAAATTCATTAACATACTCAAAATCCCAACTGAGTACCATAACTCTAGTTCCCAGGGTGTTCAATTTTTTGATCAGTGGTACATAATCTCCATCACAAGCGATTAAAACAAGTACATTAAATCTTTTATAGAAAGCAAGTTCAAACGCTTCAAGTGCTAACCAAACATCAATGCCTTTTTCTTCTTTTTTTCCTCCTAAATTTTTTAACGGTAGATAATGGGTAATCACTCCTTCTGACATCAAAATATCATCAAATACTCGATCATAGTAAAGTTGATTTTGACTCGCTTCTCCAGCACTTAACCGCCCTCTAAAATAGTGAGCATCAACAATTTGGCATAGTCGAACCGAAGTTTTTTCTTCTTGGGCGATCAGATTTTTTATAAACTCATGTAAACCAGCGACACTAATTCTTGCTCGTCTTTGATGTTCGTAATTGTAGTAATTACTAACATGAAGAAAATAATTACCATCATAAAATATCCCGATCCTTGTTAATTTTGAATCTTCTATACAATTCATAAGCTAATCTATGTATTTTCTTGCATATCTTCAATTTTACCGCAAAGGGTGACAAGGATCAAAGAAAAAAGAGAAGCTTTCTCCGATCTCTTATCAACTCCTAATCTTGAACAGGTACTTATTATCCGATTTTATCGCCTAATTGTTTTATTTTTTACCTGCCCATACTTTAGCAAAAATAATCCATGAATGCCAGATTTATGCTGAAGAAGTGGCCACAGCTTATATCCACCATATTTCTCAATATAATCCTTTGAATTTAGATTATACCCCAGGGGATAGTAATAGGGGGAGGGGTGACTGCGATCGCGGCAGGATTATCCCCTTTCGACTACCCTTAACTCTATCATTAAAAGGTTTACCTATTGGTATTCAATTAGTCGGAAAACGTGGCGAAGACATGAAGCTTTAAAATAATCAATATTTTACCCTGTCCCTTGGATAATTTAAGTCAAAAATATGGGCCTGTCTAAAAAAGTAAGAATTGATACTAAAAAATACAAAAAAAATGATATGGTTTTAGCATTGATTCAACTTTAAATCTGAGCTTATGTCTGTACTTAACCAAAACATTAATAATTTTAGTAATCTTGAAAATTCAGATAATTTTTTAGAAAAAATAGAATCATATTTAAAAGAAGTTGTTGAACCTATTGCCTCAGATATTGATCAATCTCCTGATGCTTTAAAAACTGCATTACAAGGATTAATTGATCACTCATTACTATCGGTAAGAATTCCTAAGTATTGGGGAGGATTAGAATTAGAGACTGAAACTTTTTATCTTTTTCAGCAATTAATTTCTCGTTATTCTGGTGCATTAGCTTTTTTACAAGTTCAACATCAAGGGGCCGTTAGTGCTATTGTTTCCAGTCAAAATGAGCCATTAAAAAAACAGTATTTACCTCAAATTGTCCAAAATAAATTAGTTTGTGGTTTAGGGTTTTCTCAGCTACGACGCAAGGGAAAACCAATGATTATAGCAACCCCTATAAATGGGGGATATGAAATCAATGGAACTGTGCCTTGGCTCACTGGATTTAATTTTTTTGATGTTTTTTTGTTAGGAGCAACTCTTAATGATGGTCAAGAACTTAGAGCGATAGTACCCTTCACTAAATCTTGTCAGAATAGGGGAGGTAAAATCAATTTGAGTGACCCCATGAAGTTAGGCGCAATGCAATCAACAAATACAGTAAGTGCTACTTTTGACAATTGGTTTTTACCTTCAGAAAATATTGTTTCTATTACCGAAGTAAGGGCAATACATGAAAATGACAAAAAAATTGTTCTTTATCCTAGTTTTTTAGTATTAGGATGTGCTAAAGCCGGTCTTGATATTGTAGAAAAGATAGCTAAAATAAAGCAATTAGATTTTATTGAAGAAGGGTTTAATCATCTCAATGAAGAATTCAATTATTGTCAGGAAAAAATAAAAGCAGCCATAAAAATTGATTCCCGTTCTTTTGAGGATGATTTACAATTAAGAGTATGGGCAATTAATCTTGCTCAAAGATGTACGAAAGCGGCAGTAACTGTATCGAGTGGGGCTGCAAATTATTATGATCATCCTGCTCAAAGAGTTTATCGAGAAGCCTTAGTATTTACAGTTTTTGGTCAAACAAATGATATAATGAAAGCAACTTTAGAACAACTGATGTACAATTAAGATACTGTAATCATAGTTTTGAGTTATTGTTATTACTATGTATCAAACTGATGCCCTAAATTATCCCACAAAAGTCCTTCCAACCATGTATGATCTCCCTAGTGAGAATCCGGAGGAACCTGGTTTGCCTGACGAATTTCATGATTTCCAACCCCACCTACTAAGAAAAACATTTCATCCTGCTAATTATTCTCCTGATGAAGTGTTTATTGCCACCGATATGAACCTTTATTATGATGTGCGTCATACAGGTTGGTATAAACGTCCTGATTGGTTTGCTGTGGTAGGGGTTGATCGCCTTTATGAGCAACAGGATATGAGGTTAAGTTATGTGGTTTGGCAAGAAGGTGTTAACCCCTTTGTTGTGGTAGAATTACTATCACCAGGAACGGAAAAAGAAGACTTAGGACAAACCTTACGAAAAGCAGAGCAACCCCCGACAAAATGGGAAGTTTATGAGCATATTTTAAGAGTTCCTTATTATATTGTTTTTGATCGTTACACTGATAATTTAAAAGCTTTTCAGTTAACCGGAAGTCGATACCAAGAATTAGAATTAATTGAACCTCGAATCTGGATGGAAGATATTGGCTTAGGTTTAGGGCTTTGGCAAGGTCGTTATGAGGGGATTGAAAGGCTATGGTTACGCTGGTATGATGGAGATGGAAATTGGATTTCTACCCCCGAAGAAAGGACTGAAAAAGAAAAACTGAGGGCTGAAAAAGAAAGACAAAGGGCTGAAAAAGAAAAACTGAGGGCTGAAAAAGAAAGACAAAGGGCTGACAGATTAGCACAAAGATTACTTGATCTTGGTGTTGATTTAGAAGACAATGAGAATAGCGATCGCATCTAAATCCCCAAAAATATAACCTCTCTGAAAATTGTTCAACAAATATGATTCAAACCTCTCAACAAAATACATTAGAAGTCGGACAAAAAGCCTTTAAAAAATTTACCCATGGTTTAAAAACAGGAGAATGGGAACCTTTTTTAGAGATGTTAACGGATGATTTTACTTTCTGGTTTCCTGTGGGAGAATTTCATGGTTTAAATGTAGGTAAAGAGCGAGCAAAAGAATTCTTTGACTATGTTTCTAAGGCTTTTAATGAAGGACTAACTGTCACTTTAGACTCGATTACCAGCAACGAAAAAACTGTCATCTTTGAGTTTCGAGATGAGGGGCCAATGCGGGGACAGCCCTATAAAAATCGTGTTGCTGTCGCCTTTGATGTTTCTGATGACAAGATTTGTGCTTATAGAGAATATTTCGGTAGTGATGGTAAATCTAATTAATGGTACTTTAAAACCACCAAGGATCAGGGGCAGAATTAGTTTTCACCAAGAAAGCTTTTTTCCGTAGAAACCGTCTTAAGGCAGCCTCTCCCATACGGGAACCACCCAAACCAGAATATTTAAAAGAATTTTTTTCTCCCTCATGAATTAGAGCAGTTAGCCCCGCATCATTAACAGAAATAGCACCAGCATTTATCTGCTGAGCAACGGCTAAGGCTTCTTTTTCTTCTGCAAAAACTGCTGCACTTAGTCCATAAATTGTGTCGTTTGCCAAGTTAATCCCTTCTTCTACTGTTGAAAAAGCCATGACGGGCATAATAGGGCCAAATGTCTCCTCAGTCATCACTATCATCGAGTGGTTTACTTGAGTCAACACTGTGGGATGACACCACCATCCCCCATCTTTATTTTCTACTGTTCCGCCACAAAGGACAATCGCCCCTTTCTCTATTGCGTCTAGTAGATGTTCCCTAATAATTGCTGCTTGTCTCTCGGCGATTATTGGACCGATTTCACCACTTTCAACGGTGGGGTAAGCTAATTGTAAAGATTTAGCTTTGGCGACTAATTTGTTCACAAATGGTTCAAAAATAGATTCAGCAACGTAAATACGTTCCAGAGAAAGACATGACTGCCCTGTATTGACAATTGAACCCCACAAAATAGCTGATGTAGCTAAGTCTAAATTAGCCGATGGCAGAACGATCGCCGGATCTTTCCCTCCTAACTCCAAGAAAGCAGGAATAAAGCGTTTAGCTGCTGCTTCGGCGACTTTTCGCCCTGTTAATACACTACCTGTAAAGCACACCAGGTCTACATATTCGATTAAATTAGCCCCCGTTGCCCCTCCTCCCTCAACAAAGGTTAATACGTCCCGTAAATCAGGAACAGCATTAATTGCTGTTAGCAAGGGTGCAACAAAGCGCGAAGCAATCTCACTAGGTTTGATAATTACAGCACAACCGGCCAATAATGCAGGAATAGCATCAATTGTAGACAGTAATAGGGGAAAATTCCAAGGACTAATCACCCCCACCAGGGCATAAGGAGATGAGGTTTGTTGTAGTTGGATAAAGGGAATTGTGGTGGATTTTGTCGATTCTGACAACAACTCTGGGACTAACTGACACCAGCGATCAATACTAGAGAGAAATGAATCAATTTCCATGACCGAAATTGACAATCTTCCCGTATCATTGACCAAAGCTTCCGTCAGGCGATCGCGTTCAGATAATATAGCTTGTTTCCACTGCTGTAAGGCTGCAATGCGACCTTTTACACCCATTTTTAGCCAGTGTTTTTGCCCTTGACGCAAGCGGAGACATTGCTGTTCAAGCCAATTGCTGGAGGGTGGCACAATTGTATAGTCAAGTTTTCCCGTTCGGGGGTTGCGGACTTCTATGGGGTTAGTCATGGTTTATTGTTAAAATCTTATCGATGAGTTTAACCAACTTTTGTTTATTACTGAGGAATCTGTAGATGGTTGCTGAAAGCCAAAACTTTGATGCTCAACACTGGGTAAAGACGCGCTCATCTCTGGATCAAAACCAGTCAAGCTTTGTGGTTTGGACGGGAGCAATTTATGCTTGGGTTCCAGGTGGTAAGAGAAATCGCCTCTTTAAGATGATGGGAGTGAGTGTCAGCAGATGTATTCCGACAGAAGATGGTAGTTGGGATTTTACCTCTAGAGAGTTAACTTACTATCTTCACCCCGAAACAGGGGAAATTTTACGACAATGGGAAAATCCTTGGACTGGAGAGTCTCTCACCGTCATGCACGTGGCTAATAATCCAGTACAGGGTTGTTTTAAGGGTAAATTTCCCGCTCAGGTAAACGGAGACAGTACAACCTTCGTATTTGATATATTTTCTACTTATCCTAATCCTCTGGCCACAGAGCCAAAATTTGCTGATTACAGCCCAAATCCGATTTATCAGTCAGGGGAGTTATTTAAACTAACTGTTCCCACGAAAGAACTATTAAATCCTGAAATTCTTTCCGTTTCTAAACTACAGCTTTGTTGGGATCGGATCGGGCCCTGGGTTCCTTGGATGAAAATGGGCGATCGCCCAGGTCAATTGATTTATAGTGCTTATGGCGGCAAAGTCAATGATTTTACAGAATTACCATCACTGTTAAAGGATGAAATTAATAATCGCGTACCTTTATATAAAAATGCCCCACCATCTTGCTTAGATGTGGAAGATATGACCTCCTGGTTGTATTTTCAACAGAACTTTGATGCTTATTTAGCTGGTGAAACTTTTCCCCTACCACAACCAGAAGATGTCACTTAACCTTCTAACAATGTCCAAACATAACCATCTGGTGCAACAAATGACAAACTTTTCTCCCCAAACTCATTACTAACGATCTCTGTTATCTTTGGAGCTTGATTTGTGATCAGGCGATCGCTGTAAACTTCTAACCCAGTGACACGGTAGGTATATAAACAGATACCCAAACAACCTGGTTTGGCCTGCTCAAACTGCGACTCTAACTGTAGAGAATCGGGAAATCTGATGATGTAGAGTCTGCCAGAACGGGCGGCCGATAGGTCTGTTGTTGAAGATCGTGGGTCATCAAAGGCAGTGACAAAAAACTTTTCACCTGGTTGCAAATAAAAAATCTCTCGACCCGCTAAGGATGATTCATAGCTAGTTTCCACATCATCCCGTACCCGCAGCAAACCTAAAACTTCTTCATAAAATTTCAGGGTTTCTTTGCTATCATCCTGAATTACCAGACCCATGTGGGTAAATTGGCTGGTTTTAAAAGGGGCATTTTCGTTAATTTGTCCATAATGGGGCATAGTATAGCCAAACCGTTGAAAGAGAACTTGTCTCGTTAAGGGTTGTAATAGCAACATTTCTCGTACCCCAATGGCAGGATCAATAAAAGGACGGCTTTTCCTCTCTTTGTTATAGATAATTTCCCAATGAGGATTAGTATACTTAATCGGTAAACCGGCTTTGGCCGCTTCCTCAACCTGATTTAAGACATTCAAGCAATCCCCAGTTAAGCTTGTGGCCCAACGATTGCCTTTAACTTTCATCGACCCCATCCCCAAACCCTGATTATTAGGATTTTGCCAAACCATTAACCTGATCAAACCATGATCGGCATTTTGGTGATAGAGGCGAATCGAACTTAAAGCAGAATTTACCCCGTATAATTGTTGGGCCGCTGTTGCTGACAATTCACCCATTTGGCCAATACGATAGCCAAATTGTTCCCAATATTGAATAGCAGGGATTGGTTCTGTGACTCCAATACAGACCTCGTAGATGCCTTTAATAGAAGTTGATGGTTGTTGAGTCATTTTAGTTAGATCATGGCATAATCGAATTCATTGTAACTATACTTGATTACCCCTGTGAATGTTAGAGAAACGAATCAAATCGACTCTTTTCGAGCCTTAGCACTTCAGGTAACTTGTTCTGCTGTTAATCAGGCAAGCGATCGCTCTGAAGCAGCTTCTTTAATGCAAAAGTCCATCAATCGCTTGGCATCACAAATTGCGGCTAGTATTGCTTTTATTGGCTCTGATTGTCGTTTAATCGTGCTGCCAGAATATTTCCTGACAGGTTTTCCTTTGGGAGAATCTCTAGCTTTTTGGGCAGAAAAAGCTGCCTTAGACATGGCGGGTGCTGAGTATGAAGCACTTGGTAAAATTGCTCAAAAACATAACATCTTTTTGGCGGGTAATGCCTATGAACTTGATCCTAACTTTCCGGGTTTATACTTCCAAACTTGCTTTGTGATCGCCCCCAATGGGTCAATTGTGTTGCGCTATAGAAGGTTAAATTCTATGTTTGCTCCCACACCTCATGATGTCTGGGATCGTTATTTGGACTGTTACGGGTTAGAGGGGGTTTTTCCCGTTGCTAAAACAGAAATTGGTAATTTAGCTGCGATCGCCTCGGAGGAGATTTTATATCCAGAAATAGCTAGATCTCTTGCTCTGCGGGGTGCGGAGATTTTTTTGCACTCTACCTCAGAAGTTTATGGTAAAGAGCGATCGCCGAAAGAGGCGGCTAAGATTAGCCGTGCGGTAGAAAATATGGCTTACTTAGTTTCAGCTAATACAGCAGGGATCATCAATACTCCTATTCCCTCTGCTTCTGTTGATGGTGGCTCGAAAATTCTTGATTATCGGGGCATTGTTTTGGCTGAAACAGCTACAGGGGAAAGCATGGCAGCCTTTGCAGAAATTGATTTAACTGCGTTACGTCGTTACCGTCGCCGGCCAGGGTTAAATAATTTACTATCGCGCCAAAGATTAGAACTCTATACAGAAAGTTACAGTAAGTCGCATTTTTATCCGGCCAATACTATGCTAGAGCAAGAAGTAGACCGTCAACACTTCTTACACACACAGCAATCTGTGATCGAACGTTTAGCTGCTTTGGGAATCATTTGAGAAAAAATCCCTCAATTCTCTGAGCAAAAGATTTTCAACTTAGAATCAAATCAGAAATAAAACTATCAAAAGATTATTCAACGTAATGTCAACAAGAAAAATCTAGAACCAGCTATCAGTATTCATCGTGGCAGTCGCACTACACAGTGTCTTGACATCCTCACGCGCCCTAAAAGGGCGGTGATTCCCAAACCTCACGATTTAGGCTTCGGCCGTGAGCTCAGCCGAACGGTTTCTGCTTCTTAGCACCTGCCTTCACAGATTTTCTCTGTTCGGGTCTTATGGTCGCTCCACAGACTGACACCGCAAGCCCTGCGGCCAAAATATTTTTACTTGCGTTAATGTCACGGTCATGGTTCATCCCACACTTGGGACATTCCCATTCACGAATCTTTAACGGCAATTTATCTATTGTGTTACCACAATTTCCACAGCGTTTACTACTAGGGAAAAATCGGTCAATCTTAATTAATTCCTTCCCGTACCATTGACATTTATACTCTAATTGTCGATTAAATTCTCCCCAACTAGCGTCACTAATTGACCGCGCTAATTTACGGTTTTTAACCATATTCCTAATGGCTAAATCCTCAATAGCAATTAAGTCATTTTCTCGGACAAGTTTAGTCGTTAGTTTATGCAGAAAATCGGTACGAGAATCTTTGATTTGAGCGTGAATTTTAGCTACTTGAAGACGTGCTTTATCTCGGTTATTTGAGCCTTTGGTTTTCCGACTCAAAGCCTTTTGCACTTTCCTCAATTTCTTGTAAAGACGGTTAAAATGCCTGGGGTTTGTTACCTTTTCCCCATCGCTAGTGGTAATTAAACTGGTTATACCAGCATCAATTCCAACTTTTTTACCTGTTTTGGGTAATGGTTGAACCGTTGGGTCATTAACCAATATTGAGACAAACCAACGACCTGATGGGTCAAGCTTAACTGTTACTCTTGAGGGTTTACAATCATTAGGGATGTAACGACTCCAAACAATATTAAGTGGCTCTTTACACTTGGCTAACCAAAGCTGTCCATCCCTCCATTTAAAAGCAGAACGAGTAAACTCAGCATTTCCCCCATTACGCTTTTTCTTGAAGTTAGGATATTTAGCTCGTTTGGCCCAAAAATTAGTGAATGCGGTGTTAAGATGTCTCAATGTTTGCTGTAATGGTACACAGCTAACTTCGTTAAGGAAATCTAAGTCTTCTTGCTTTTTCCACTCGGTTAACGAGCTTGAAGTTTCAGGATAGCCTATTCGTTCTTGCCTTTCATACCAACCTGCGGTACGTGCCGCCAAAGCCTTGTTGTAGACTAATCGAACACACCCCATGGTCCGTCGCAAGAGGTTTTCTTGCTCGGTGGTTGGGTAAAAGCGAAATCGATAGGCACGTTCTGTCATGTTTCACATGGTAGCACTTTTTTTGTAATTGCGCTACCATCAAAATATAAAGCCGTCCTAAAGAGACGGGGTTTCTACCCAAATTTTCGATGAGGTGGATATTCTGGGAAATTGCAAAATTATTTATTCTCCCGGAAAGCCCAAAAACTGTGGTGCTAGAGTTTGGTTAGAAGTAGACCCATCGGTAGAAGTGATTGGAAAAGTATTTGCCACTGCTTGAGCTAAAACCTAACAACAACTTTGCCACAATTTTGCCCATCTAACAGGTATTTAACCGCGTTAGGAATGGATTCTATGCCGTTAAACTGAGTGGGATCGACTGCAACTTTGAGTTGGCCAGAATAAAAAAGGTTTAGTAAGCGATCGCGTGCTTCGGCAGCATATTCTTGATAGAGAGGCATCAGAAAACCGCGCACAGAAGCAGCTTTCCAAAATAGTTGATGATAGAGCCGAGGTTGTGTAACTTCTTCTCTAATTTTGCCATATTCAGCAATAAAACCAACCACGACTAAACGCCCTCCTATTGCTAAGTTGGCGACACAAGTATCAAAAATTTGTTTACCAACACAATCAAATACTAAGTTAATGCCTTTGGGATATTCAGTTTTGAGGATTTGATCGAGGTTTTCGGTACGATAGTTAATAATGCGATCGCAGCCTAATTTTTTCAGCAATTCTGCTTTTTGTTGAGAGCCACAAGTCCCAATGACATGATTACCTGCTAATTTAGCTAACTGTACCGCAATATGACCAGTTCCTCCAGCCGCGGCCGTCACTAAAACCACTTCATTTGTTGTCATTTCTCCCACCTTTTCTAATGCTACTAAAGCGGATATTCCTGTCGGCATTAGGGTTAATACTTCTGGGGTTGCCTGACGAACTTTAATAGCAAGGTTGCCATTAATAGTTTGATATTCTCGATAACCACCTCCTCTTATGGTGGTGACGACTGCATCACCAATGTGAAAATCTGAGATTTCATGGCCCACCCCTACAACTTCACCAACAGCTTCTACACCTAAATCAAAAGGGGGAGTTAAATTAACATAAGGAACTTTACCTTGACAAAGTAAGGTATCAAAACCACTGTTAATTCCGGCAAATTTATTTTTAATTAAAATTTGATTAGGGGCGGGTTGTCGCAGGGGAAGTTCAACAATTTCAATAGCAGATTTAAAATCTTGGTTAAATTGTTTTGCTATTAATTTTCTGTAGGTTTTTTGGTATTTTTCCAATGTTTAAATTCACCTCAAAAATTATAAAGATTTCCAGTTTTAGGGAATAGGGAATAAATTAGATTGTAGCTTATTATTTCGAGAAATACCATAAGCAAGAGCAGTAAGTGCCTAACTCAAATTAATTACATAGTCTTTACCTACTTTGAGAGAAGAGAGTTAGAATGATAGGGCTGTTCATCTTCAGGAGAAATCATGAAAAGTTACAATGAATACTTTTTAGATCCAAAACAGTTTACTTTCCTCAAGAGCTTTCAAGAAAATTGGCAGGTAATTCGAGACGAATTTACTAATTTCATGAATGAGGCATCTGATGAAGAGTTAAAATTTACTAATGAGGTAATGAGTCCCAAAAGTAAAACTATTAAAACTAAAGACAAGGCTAAATATACTGCTTTTGGTATCTTATTTCAAGGGTTATTTCTTGAAGAATATATCCAAAAACATCACATACTATATCCTGATTATGGTTCATCTGTAACGGAAAAAGTATGGGCATTACAAGAAAAATATTTTTCTAATTTAACTGAACTGATTAAACAAGTTAATTTGAGTTATGATCACATATTGAGAAATGTTTATTTTGGTATTTTTCATCCAGGTTTAGACATTAAACTTCATGTTAATTATAACCCTCACATCAATCGAGGTTATCTAGGATTAATTGTGCCGCAAGGAGATGTAGCTATGAAAATATGCCATGATAAATATTATTGGTATGAAGGTGAATTTATGGTTTTAGATCATAGTTATCCCCATTCTCCCCATAATTACACCGATAAGGATAGGGTAGTGTTAGTGATTGATTTCTTTAAAACCAATAAACCGAGGGAAGAAGTTGAGGAATTTGAGCAGAATTTAGTAACAGAAAGAATGAGAGATAATCCCTACAGTTTGGGGATTTTTGGTCAAAGCGATCGCGCTCAAGAAGAAGATTTCATTAAGTACGGTTTAGCACATCAATTAGAATGGGACAAAACCCTAACTACACCTCTTTAATTACTGAAGAATTGGATCTAAATGAGAGGTAATCATCAAAGCACCTCCATTAACATTAATGACTTGACCATTGACAAAACCGCTAACATCTGAGGCAAGATACAGACAAGTTTCTGCGATGTCTTGGGAAGAACCAAGACGACGGACAGGGATTATTTTTTTCATAATTTCGTATTTAGCGTCTAAATTGGGATAATCCTGAGCAATACGGTTCGTATCAATAGTCCCCGGACTGACGGTGTTGGCAGTAATTCCGTAGGGGCCTAATTCAGTGGCTAACGCTTTGGCCAAAGCATCTAGCCCCCCTTTACAAGTCACGTTATGAGCGCGATGGGATGCCCCGATAGAGCCGTCATAACCAGAAATATGAATAATTCGTCCCCATCCTCTAACTTTCATCCCAGGAATAGTAGATTTAGCGAGGTAGAATGCAGAATTGAGATTGGTGTTAATCACTCGATGCCAATCTTCAAGGGAGATATCGGTAAAGTCTTGTCTTTTTCTCAGGGAGACATTCGAGACAGCAATATCAACCGCACCAAACTTTTCGATAGCAAGATCAACCATCTTTTGTACTGCATCAGGATTACTCACATCGGCCATGACTGCTATGGCTTGACCCCCTAAATCCCGTGCTTCCTGAGCCACTTTTTCAATCGCGTCCTGATTACTATGACCATTAATCACCACATTAGCACCCGATGAGGCAAATAATAAAGCGATCGCTCTCCCAATATTTTGACCTGAACCCGTAATGATTGCTGTGCGACCTTGCAATGCTTGATTTCGATCTTTCATTATTGAATCTGATTTCTAAGACTTGCATAATTGTACAATAATACTATTAGCAATTCTCAAGCTACGGGAATAGATCCAAGTTATTTTCTTTAGGTTAGTAGATTCTTAAGCGTGTTAAACTCCTCAAAATTATCACAGATTACCACAATCATCGCCCCAATAAGTTTAGGGATTTTAGTCGGCTTTTTATTTGACTGGATGAACTTTCCTGTGGGTTGGTTACTCGGCCCGATGATTGCTGGAATTATCTATTCCATTGTACAAGGGAAACCCCAATCATTACCGCCAGGAATTATGATGATTGGCAAAGCAATTATTGGTATTTCCACAGCCTTTCGCTTTTCTCCAGAAACCATCAATATTGTTACTATTTATGCTATTCCTCTAGCGGGTTGTATTCTAATAACTGCGGCATTAAGTATGTTTAAAGGCTATCTATTATCTCTCTGGACTGATATTAGTCGTCCTACAGGTTTTCTCGCATCTATTCCAGGTACTGCTTCTGCTATTGTTGCTATGAGTGAAGAATTGGGTGCTGATCCCATTACAGTTGCTATCCTCCAGTATTTACGACTGTTATTAGTTGTCTTTATTATCCCCACTGTTACTATTTTCATGTTTCCCTCTATTGATCAGACTCAAACCACATCCTTGTTGTTAATATCAGCTAAAACAAGTCTACCCATTTTCTGGAATTTATTGTTAATAGCAGGGGTCTGTTTTTTAGGGATTTGGGGTGGTAATTTATTGCGTTTGCCTTCCTCTGCTTTTTTAGGTAGCTTTCTTGTTGGGTTAACTACATTGTGGGCAATGCCATATCAATTACAAGTTCCCTCATGGTTATTTTCGATTGGACTGTTGTTAGTCGGAATTTTTATTGGGGTTCAGTTTGATTGGGAAAATGCCCGTAAATTGTGGAAAGCTATTTTAATTGAGATAGTATTGGTTATCGGTTTAATTATAGGTTGCTTTATAGTAGGCTATGAGTTTCATAATTTAACTGGGGTAGATTTAATTACCTCTCTATTAAGTTTTACTCCAGGGGGTTTAGAAGCAATGATTGCAACGGTTAATGAATTAGGAGGTGATGCGGGTTTAGTCTTAGCTATTCAACTGACTCGAATGTTACTAATTATCTTAATTGGGCCCGGATTAACAACTATGATTGTTAAGAGAATAAAACTAAAAAATGTCATAAGTACCTAAACAAAATTAATTGTAGGGTGGGCAATACCCACCAAAAGGCTAAAACTCTTATCGTACCAAATCCGTTTATCAAAATAGATTAACGCAGAGACGTTGCAGGCAACGTCTCTACTGGGTTTTATCCAATTAATTATGATCATCTAAAATTAAGATACCATAGGATATTGATTCTCATTTTGAGGTTTCCTGTGTCTGAAGCTCCTATATTAGATAAAATTATTAAAAATGTGCGGGTAGTTCGTCCCCATCAGCATACAGTCGAATTACTTGATTTGGGCATAAAAGATGATAAATTTGTCCAAATAGCTCCTAATATTAGCCCAGAAACAGGAAAAGAGATCTTTGATGCTCAAAATTTGCTAGGATTTCCTGGGATAGTGGATGCCCATATGCACATCGGTATCTATCAACCTTTAGATCAAGATGCTGTAACGGAAAGCAAAGCGGCAGCAATGGGAGGGGTAACTACTAGCCTAAATTATATCCGCACAGGGCAATATTATCTTAATAAAGGTGGTTCTTACCGAGATTTTTTCCCAGAAGTCTTAGCACTATCTCAAGGGAATTTTTTTGTTGATTATGGCTATCATATTGCCCCCATCAGCGCGACTCATATTGATGAAATGCAAATGCTATTTGAAGATTATGGCATTGGTTCATTTAAAATATTTATGTTTTATGGTGGCTATGGTTTACATGGAATGTCGGATCAACAAAACCTCTTTTTGATGATTAATAAAGAGGAAAGATATGATTTTGCTCATTTTGAATTCATTATGCGCGGTTTAACTAAGCTAAGAGAATTATATCCCCAAGCAAGCGATCGCCTGAGTCTTAGTCTTCATTGCGAAGTAGCAGAAATCCTCAACGCCTATACAAAAATAGTTCAACAAGATACTACTTTAACGGGTTTAAAAGCTTATAGTGCAGCCCGTCCCCCCCATTCTGAAGGTTTAGCCATTTGTATTGCTTCCTACTTAGCTTATGAAACTAATTGTCTTAATATTAATCTATTGCACCTCAGTTCTCGCAAAGCAGTAGAAGCAGCTTTGATGATGCAAACCATCTTTCCTCATATTAATTTCCGACGAGAGGTAACGGTGGGACATCTTTTGTTAGATGTGGATACTCCTACAGGAAAATGGGCCAAAGTTAACCCTCCCATTCGTCCCCGTGCTGATGTTGAATATTTGTGGCAAGCTGTACTTAATGGCCAAATAAATTGGATTGTTAGTGATCATGCCTGTTGTTCGGCTGAAAAGAAAGCTAGTCTGAAAGATCCTAATAATATTTGGTTGGCTAAATCGGGTTTTGGTGGCACAGAATATTTGCTTTCTGCTGTGTTTAGTGAAGGCAATAAACGAGGAATGTCCTATAATCAGATGGCTGAGTTATTAAGCTGGAATCCGGCCCAAAGATTTGGGTTAGACTCTAAGGGTGATATTGCTGTTGGTTATGATGCTGATTTGGTATTATTAGACCCCAATGAAAGCTTTATGGTTCGTGCCTCAGAATCAGAGTCACAACAAGGTTATACACCCTTTGAAGGCATGGAGTTAACTGGACGGGTTAAAAGTACCTTTTTGCGTGGAAATCTTATATATAATAATGGACAGGTTTTAGGTTCACCGAAAGGACAATATTTAAACCGTAGATCACAATAGATAAAAATGAAACAAAAGATTAAACGGGCTTTTTTGGATACAGAAGATGGACAGATTCTTTATCGCATTGGTGGGGAGGGTGATCCTCTGCTTTTGCTGCACATGAACCCCCGTAGTAGTGATGAATATCGTGAGTTGATGCCTCTTTTGGTTAAGAATAGACGGGTCATAGCAATGGATTTGATGGGCTTTGGTGATTCTGATAAGCCCCCCAGAATGTACACCATAGCTGACTATGCTAAAACTGTGATCGCACTTTTGGATGAGTTAGGCATCAAAAAAACCAGTATTTTTGGCAATCATACAGGTGCTTTTGTGGCGGGAGAGGTAGCAGTTGCCTATAGCGATCGCATCGAAAAACTCATTTTAGGTAATGTAGCTGGTTTCGGTGAAGGAGGACAAGCAGAGTTATTGAGAAGATTTGATGAAGGTTTTAAAATTAAAGAAGATGGCTCTCACCTCATGGAAAGATGGTTAGCCCGTTCTCGATATGTAGGGTCTGCTGAATTAAATCACCGTTGGGTTTTAGATGATTTAAAATGTTTTGGTCATCCTTTATACGCAGTTTGGGCTGTCGGTAATTACTGTTTAGATGCACCTGAAAGATTTCGTTCTATCCATTGTCCAACTCTGATTATTTGGGGCATGGATGATATGAAAGAATTTGAAAGACAGAGTTTAGCGAAAGTTAAGGATCGCTATTTTCTTTCTCAATCTATTCCTCACGGCAAAGTCGTTGAATTTGAAGAAGGAACTATTTGTATGATGAATCAGATACCTGAACAAGTAGGGACGGTAGTAATCGACTTTTTAAACAATTAAGAATAGTTCGGCCTTTAATTTTCTAAGATTGCTGTACACTTAATCTCTACGATTAATCCAGGTGTAGATAAAGCCGTTACACCTACCCCTGTCCAAGTAGGGAATTTGTTAGTGAAATAGAGATCTTTTACTTTGATAAACAAGGGCAGATGTGGAATAGTAAACTGTTGTTGTTCTGAATCATGAGACTTGCTAAGATTTGCCCCTGTCACATGATAAGTAATCATTTCTACCACATCATCAAAAGTAGCTCCTGCTGCTTCCAGTACCTTTTTGACATTCTCGAAAGTCTGGATAAATTGGGCTTCCGTTTCTTCTACTACCTGTAAATTTTCATCCCGTCCCACCTGTCCTGAAATGTACAATGTATTACCTACCTTAATACCAGGAGAGTAATGGTACTTTTCATACAATATTTCCATTCCTTTGGGAATAATAACTTCGCGTTTATTAGCCATCGTTGATCTTGTTTATATTCTCTAATTGGTAATGATAAATTAAATTGATCTCATTCTTTCCTCTTGAATTAGAGTGCGTTGGTAAATTTTATTATCTTTAAACCAATGCCAAGTACGAGCGCGATGATTATTACAGGGGCTAATTTGAATCATTTCATATAAATAGGCTCCCGTTATTCCTTTATAAGAAAACCACAAAATAACTGTAGAATCATCCACTTCCCAAGCTTTGCCATCAATTCGTTCTGTGTCAAACCATAATATTTTATCTCGATAAGTTCCAGGAAATTTATGTTCTTCATATCTACCATCAGACCAAGTATAACGATTAGTTTGGTAATAGGGAAAAGAACCATCTGTTGGAAATTCACAGCTTAAGTGAGATTGATGGCGATCGAGGATTTTTCCTTCTAGATCAACTAATGTATATGTACCGCCCCAATCACCTTCATGACGGACTAAAACGGGCATTTCTTCTCGGATGGAAGTCATGATAACACTCCTAAGTATTTATGGTATTTTAGCAAGAATTATCGGAAAATTGGGTTTAAAACCCCGCCGTTTTAGGGCGGCTTTATATTAAGTTTTGTGTATTTTACTAACTAAAATAAATTAATTTGTTTTACCATGTT
>NZ_JAYGHQ010000008.1:499-20932 GCF_034931425.1 Crocosphaera sp. XPORK-15E | reverse complement strand
TCTAGTTAAGAGTCTATATGGGAATCCACTCGCCTAAAGGTGCGTGGAGGTTCAAAAAAGCTTCGCTGTTACAAACCTTAATCAAATTTTTGATATCGGCGATTTTGCCAGAATTTGACTAATTTTGACATTTTTGTTATTTTCGTGTTAAGGTATTAATGCTATAGATTAGGGCTTCCTATAACTAAAAGATTATGCCCCTCTTAAAACCTAGTCTCCGCCTGGGTTTACAATTTTTACGAAGAAGGCGATCGCTGCCAAATCGGACAATTTTTTAGAAAATATTTTTAGTATTTTCGTACTCAGCAATAAGAATTGTAAATTGAGCTTGACAAAAAAAGCAGTAAATGACTAATTATTGGTGACTCTTTTTTGTTTAAACCACCCTTGTAACTGTTGACGACATTCTCCTTCAAGAATGCCCGAAAGCACGGATAAACGATGATTAGAGGCAGCACTATCAGGTAAATTTAAGACAGTGCGAATAGTTCCCGACTTGGGATCATCTACTCCATAAACTAATAACCCTAAGCGAGACTGAATGATGGCACCAGCGCACATAATACAGGGTTCTAAGGTAACATAGAGGGTACATTCTTCTAAATGCCAAGACTGTAATTTTTGACTGGCTACACGAAGGGCTATAATTTCTGCATGACCCGTCGGATCATGATTTTGCTCTTTACAATTGTATGCCTGAGCGATCAAATTTCCCTGGCCATTAATAATAATTGCCCCAACGGGAACATCCCCTGATTCTCCTGCTTTCTTTGCTAAAATTAAGGCTTGTTGCATCCATTGACGATGAGTGTCATAATCACCCCAAGGATCAGGCTTCATTCTTGACAATACCAAATAGATTCTATCGTTTTAGCGATCGCTTTTGGGTCTGTATGAGTATCTTTAATTAACACTGTCACATGACCTAACTTCCGTCCGAGACGAGACTCAGTTTTCCCGTACCAATGCAGATAAGCGTGGGGAATTTCAGCAATTTTAGCTCGTTTCTCTGCATAATCATGGTGAGAATTTTCATAGCCCAATAAATTAACCATGACTGCCCCTAAACAGTTTAACTCACTTGAGCCTAATGGATGTTCTGTTACTGCTCTTAACTGCATTTCAAACTGAGAGACATCACAAGCATCTAGGGTATAATGGCCGGAATTATGGGTTCTGGGGGCAATTTCGTTAACTAATAACTTGCCTTCTGAAGTTAAAAAGAACTCAATGCCAAAAATTCCCACAAAATCTAATTGAGTTAATAAATGCTCAGCGATTTGTTTTGCTTGTATTGTAACGGTTTCAGCAATATTAGCAGGAGCAATCACCCAACGACAAACTTGATCTTGTTGATAGGTTTCTACCACCGGATAAGTAATCACCTCACCAGAGGCATTCCGCGCAGCCATGATAGCCAATTCTCCCTCAAAAGGGATATATTCTTCAACCATCAAGGGAACGTCCTTTAAGGGTTGAAAAAGTGCGGTTAATTCTGTGGAGGTGTTAATGATAAATGTCCCTTGACCATCGTAACCATGACGACGGGCTTTTACTACGACAGGAAAAGCAAAATTAAGGGATGAGGGGTTATCTAACAAGGCAAATAAAGGAACAGGAATACCAATATTTTGTAAATAACTGCGTTGTTGATATTTATCCAATAAAGGGGATAAAGCCGATAAACTGGGACGAAAACAGACCCCCGTAGCTTCTAATTTTTTGAGGGCATCTAAATCAATAAATTCATTTTCAAAGGTAATAACATCGCATTGTTCAGCCAATTTAGCCGTAGCGTTAGCATCATCAATAGAGGCAAAAATGACCTGATTGGCGATCGCCACTGCCGGATCATCCTGATGAGGGGTTTGAATAATGAGATCAACCCCTAATTTTTGGGCCGCACCTGCCATCATCCAGGCTAATTGACCCCCACCAATAACACCAACACGCTTAATACTCATTAATACTTATAGACATCCTAAAGACTCACGGGTACTGACCCCAGTTTTGGAGTTTACCCCGTCAGCGCGATCGCAAAGTTGAAGAACTTCATAGCCATCTAACACTGCCAGACTAAAATCAGCCCCCGTAATTTTAGCATTATCAAACCTTGTTCGCAGCATAATCGCTTCAGCTAGGACAGCATCAGTTAAATCTGCCCCTTTAAAACTGGTAAGGTAAGCTAACCCATTGGTTAAGTCTGCCCCATGAAAGTTAGTATCAGTGAGAGCAGAGCCATTAAACACGGCCCCCCGTAAATCCGCATTACTGAAATTAGATTCTGTCAGATCTACATTGGTAAATTGGACAGTTGTCAGGTCTTTACCCGAAAAATCCTCCCCAATGAGCTTAACATTTTCATAGGAAGCTGCTGCCCCTGTTACTGCGGAAGAACTTGCTGCATAGGCAGAGAGGGGAGAGATTAACCAGAGAAAGGAGAGGGTAAATATTGCGAGTTTGAGGAGATATTGCATAAAATTAACAGTTTGTTCTGTATCGAGATCACTATTTTTAATTTTATCGGTAAAAGGGTCATGGGGGGAGTGGGGGAAGAAAGTAAGATCTGACTTAAAAGGCAACAACAAGGGTCAGAAATAAAGAGAAAACTGAAGTGATTACTGTAATCCAAAGAACTTGTCCATCTTCACGATCCATCTGTCTTTACTCCTTGAAAATTAGTAATGATCTGTGCTTCGTTATCTATTACTTTAAGGAGAGAGGGTAAAGAACTAGGGTTGATTCAACTATCTCTAAGTTACGAGGGGAAGACGCACCTGAAAACGGCTACCAATGCCCACTTTACTATTAACGGTAATTTCACCTCCGTGATGTTGGGCCAAAGCTTGGGCGATCGCCAGTCCTAACCCTGATCCTTGGGGACGGTAAGTCCGGGCCAATTCTTCACGCCATAAGCGATCAAAAATATAGGGTAAATTTTCTGGTGCAATGCCAATGCCTGTATCTTCTATTATCACCACCGCAGATTTATCAGCTTGAGTCAGGGAAACTTTGACCATTCCTCCTTTTGGGGTATATTGCAGTCCATTTTCCACCAGGTTAGAAAACAATCGTAACAATTGATGGCCGTCACCTTTAACCCTTGCTTCCCTTAAACAGTACAATTTGAGGGCAATATTTTTCTGATCAGCATTCGGTTCCAAAAATTCCACCACATCTTCTAATAATTCTATTAGAGGGATAGTTTTCCATTGTTGACGAGACATCACCCGTTGTCCATCCATACGAGCTAACAATAATAAATCTTCTACGAGGAGAGACATTTGATGGGTAGCATTGAGGATAAGATCGAGTTTGGGAAGGTCATCTCGATGAAAGCGATCGCCATGAGTGTGTAAAACGTCTACGGAAGTTTTGATGACGGTGAGGGGACTGCGTAACTCATGGGACGCATCGGCCGTAAACTGTTTCAACTGCTGAAAACTTTGCTCAATGGGTTTAAGGGACTGTTGGGTTAGCCACATTCCCCCCACACTAATCAATCCTAGGGCAATAATTCCCCCCAAGGTTGATTCTAAGCGTAATCTATCTAAAACCGCTTCTACGGACGCTGTAGACTCGCTGACACGGACGTATCCTTCTAAGTGTCCCTGAGCTTCAGGTTCGTGATAGGCGACAATGGTTACAGTCCGAATCTGTCCTTGTTGTACGCTATGGAACCCTTGTTGTACACTATGGAACCCCATTTGTAGGGGCCCGCTGGGTTTTAGACTTCCTGAATGAGCTAAGGGTTGCTGTTGCTCATCAAACCATTCTACGCTTTGTTCTAGCTGACGCAAATTTTGCCAGGGAATATCTAAGTCTCCATCTTGATCTAATTCACGATAAGGAGGATTATTAATGGTTTTGGGGTTGTTTTTAATTGCTATTAAACTGTGAGAAGCAGATTGAGCTAAATTCAGTAAACTGTTATCTAATTGTTGGTACAAACTACGAGCAAAAAATTGATAGACCAGTGCATCTGAAATTAAGCGAATGGCGACCATTACTAAGAGATAGGATAGCAATAAACGCCAGCGTAAAGCTTTAAATTGACCATTAACAATCTGGGGTTTGGCTTGATTTTTCATGGTGATAACCTTTAACGTTGTTTTAGTCGATAACCTAACCCATATACTGTCTCAATAAAGTCAGGGGGTGCGCCAACTTTCCTTAATTTTTTCCGTAAATCTTTAACATGAACTTTAACCGCTTCTTCACTAGGGGGATCTTCCAATGACCAGAGATGATCGAGAATGGCACTGCGACTTAGGACTAAATTATAATTGCGTAAAAATAACTCTAATAAGCTATACTCTTTCGGGGTTAAATGTAAAGGTTTATCTGCATAATTGACTTCATATATACTCGGATCAAGGCGTAATTGTTCCCATTCTAAAACAGGCTGTAAGCTGACATTTCCTCGTCTTAAAAGGGCGCGAATTCGAGCAGCTAATTCCGGTAAATCAAAGGGTTTAACTACATAATCATCCGCCCCGACATCGAGTCCCATTACTTTGTCTTCACTGGTATCTCTTGCGGTTAACATAAGGACAGGGGTAGTATATCCTGCTTGTCTTAAGCGTTGACAAAGACTAATCCCATCCAGTTTGGGTAACATGACATCCAAAAGGATTAAATCATAGGGCAATACTTCTACAAATTCCCATCCTTTTTCTCCATCTTCTGCTACATCTACCATATATCGTTGCTCTTTGAGACTAGCTGCTAAAACAGTGGCAATTCGTTCATCATCTTCGACTAAAAGAATTCTCATGACGATTAAAGTATCACATTCTTTCTAATTATTTATATTATAAAATAGAATGCTAATTGATAAGTGTTCACTGATAACTCATTAATGATTAACTTTCTTAAGATTGCCAGATTGAAATTTGTATCATCAGAGGTTTAATTCTGGAAAACGGTATAATAAGGAAAGAAATTAGCGTCTATTTAACCCTTATAAAAGATTTGTCCATGACTACCGCAACACCCGTTAAAACCGAATACGAAGCCGTGATCGGACTAGAAACTCACTGTCAACTCAATACCACCAGTAAAATATTCTGTCACTGTTCCACGAAATTTGATAGCCCCCCTAACACCAATGTTTGTCCCGTCTGCTTAGGTTATCCAGGGGTATTACCCGTCCTCAATGAGCAAGTCTTAGCCGCAGCCGTTAAGCTAGGATTAGCCATTAATGCCAGCATCACCCCTTATAGTAAGTTTGATCGCAAACAATATTTTTATCCCGATCTCCCCAAAAATTACCAAATCTCTCAATACGATCTCCCCATTGTAGAAAAGGGTTTTCTGGAAATTGAATTAGTGGATAAAAAGACAAAACAAGTGTCTCATAAAACCATTGGGATCACCCGTTTACACATGGAAGAAGACGCAGGAAAATTAGTCCATGCGGGAAGCGATCGCCTGGCGGGTTCAACCCATTCTTTAGTAGACTTTAATCGTACCGGAGTCCCCTTATTAGAAATTGTATCAGAACCCGATATAAGAACAGGCCAAGAAGCTGCCGAATATGCCCAAGAATTGCGCCGTTTAGTGCGTTATTTAGGCATTAGTGACGGCAATATGCAAGAGGGTTCTTTGCGTTGTGATGTAAATATTTCTGTGCGTCCCGTAGGACAAAAAGAATTTGGTACTAAGGTCGAAATTAAAAATATGAACTCTTTTAGTGCCATTCAAAAAGCCATTGAATACGAAATTGAACGGCAAACTGAAGCAGTTGAAAATAACGAACCCATCTATCAAGAAACCCGTTTATGGGATGAAAATAGTCAACAAACTTTCAGTATGCGGAAAAAAGAAGGGTCAAGCGACTATCGTTATTTCCCCGAACCTGACTTACCTCCTCTGGAAGTTTCTAAGGAACAATTAGAAGCTTGGAAAAAAGAATTACCGGAACTACCAGCCCAAAAAAGAAAGCGTTATGAAGAAGTTTTCGGACTATCTGCTTATGATGCGCGGGTATTAACAGATGATCGAGAGGTTGCTGAATATTATGAAACAGCAATTAAGATGGGGGCCGATGGAAAATTAGTCGCAAATTGGGTGACACAAGATATTGCTGCTTACCTCAACAATAATAAGTTAACCATCACAGAAATTGCCCTAAAACCGGAGAGTTTAGGGGAGTTAGTGCAGTTAATTGAAAAAGGAACTATTAGCGGTAAAATTGCCAAAGAAATTCTACCTGAGTTGTTAGAAAAAGGCGGTTCTCCTCAGAAAATTGTCGAGAAAAAAGGCATGACCCAAATTTCTGATACAGGGGAATTAGAAACAATAATTGATGAAATTATCGCCGCTAACCCTTCAGAAGTCGAGAAATTCCGTAACGGTAAAACTAACTTAAAAGGTTTCTTTGTGGGACAAGTAATGAAGAAAACAGGAGGAAGGGCCGATCCTAAATTAACCAACCAATTAGTTGACAAAAAATTGAATCAGTAATTCTGATTTTTAAGGGTGGGTTCATATAACTGATTTATTAGCATCAGAATATTTAAGAAAAACCCGCCCTTACAATATTTAATGTTTATTGGGAAATTGATGATTATGCAACTATTAGAAGAACGAAAAATCTACACAATTGAAGAATATTTAGAATTAGAAATTAATTCAGAAGAACGCCACGAATATGTTAATGGTGAGGTTAATTTAATGACAGGTGGAACTCCAAATCATAATCAAATTGCTGGAAATTTTTACGCTTCTTTAAACTTTGCCCTCAAGCGTCAACCTTATCAAGTTTTTGTAACTGATCAACGACTTTGGATTCCTCAAAAGCGGATCTATACCTATCCTGATGTGATGATTGTTTCAGGAGAATTAGAATTTCAAGAAGGACGAAAAGATACAATTACTAACCCATTAATAATCGCTGAAGTCCTATCAAAGTCAACCAAAGACTATGATAGATCTGATAAATTTGCTGCTTATCGTACCCTTCCTAGTTTTCAAGAATATATCTTAATTGATCAATATAAAATGCAAGTTGAACATTACTATAAAACAGAACCCAAAAAATGGCTATTTCTCGAATATGATGCAGAAGAAACTCCCTTATCTCTTGCTTCTTTTGAGTTTGTAATTAACCTTGGTGAACTCTATGATAAAGTCAAATTTGAGTCACTCGAACTCTAAACATATAAAACTAATATTTTGTTAATAAGTTTTGTTTAGTCTTCTTAAAAAATTGCCTCGCGTTCAATTAAATCCTGTTTCAAAATATCATTAATACCCTGATTATTACCAAATTGAGCATGGTTAACCTTGGTTTTTTCTAAGTTAACTCCACTCAGATTTGCCTCACTCAAATAAGCTTCACTGAGATTTGTTTCACTCAAATTTGAGCCACTTAAATCAGTGCGACTGAGGATCGAACTACTCAAAATCGCCTCACTCAAATTTGAGCCACTTAAATTAGTACGACTGAGGATCGAACCACTCAAAATCGCCCCTTTTAGGTTTGCTTGACTTAAATTTGCCCCAATTAGATTAACTTCACTCAAATCTGCCCAACTTAAGTCAACTTCTTGCAAATTCGCTTGACTTAAATCGGCTCCTTTAAGGTTTGCTTCCGTCAGCTTGGCTCCCATCAGATTCGCCCCACTGAGATCAGCCCCGATCAAATCAGCCCCACTGAGATCGGCCCCCATGAAATTGGCCCCACTGAGATCAGCCCCCATGAAATTTGCCCATCTAAGGTCGGCTAAAATAAAGGTTGCCTGGCTTAAATTTGCCCCACTCAGATTGACTTCTCTTAAGTCTCGATCATTCGCTCCTTGGGTCATAATTTCTTGAATAAGGCGAGATTGAGGATCGAATTCTAGGATATTATCTAAGGGAGAATCATTGATATTGACTAGATTAAAATCCTTGATCACAACCCCTGAAATTTCCGTAAATTCACCTGATATAAATAAGTTTTTTAATTGGTTTAAGATAACTTCTGAGCCTTCTATTTTAATAGTTAATTCCTCTCCTTCTACCTTATCAATAGTTAGCTCAACATTGCCAGCAAGCTTCTTTAACTGCCCAAGAACCTTTTGAACTTTTCTTTTTTTATGTTTAAAGTTGACAACTTCATTAACGAGAAGACTCTCCTTAATAATCAGTTCAGCAGTGGTATTTTCTAGGTTATATAATAGATTTATCTCTGTAAATTCACTGTCATAATTAAAGCTATACATGGTTGATTTCCCTAAATTTAAGGAGGAATTGATCTTTTATTCTTATCATAACATTTTAACTCATAATGTCCAAATAATGGGGATATTTGGGGCAATTAATTCTCCTGAACCGTCGTTCATTATTCCAGTTTCCTTGTCTAAAACGTCTTCTACCTGTTGATAAATGGCTTCAGCTTCAGCTAAGGAATTACCAATACAAGTTAACCCTAATTTGCCAAATTCAGATAAAGCCCCCATTAAATGAAACAGGGTTCCTGTCTTAGTGCTACTATCAAAATGTAAGTGATGTTTAGCAATAATATCCATTAAATCATCGGGTAATAATCCAGCATATTGAGGCTTTTGTAAATTATCGGAAGCAATATAATATTTTTCTTGATCTTGTTGGGTATAAAATAACCCTGTGCTTTCATCATAACTGCCATTTGTTAACAATTTAAGGGTCATAAATGGATGAGTTGTCCCCCCTTTCCGTAAGTTAATTTCAATGGCTTCAATTTCCCATTCTTCTCCTTTATTGGTTAACTTACGAACTGCTAAAAAATCAACCCCATACCGTTCCATTGCGCCCCGTTTGGCGAGTGCTTGACCAATTTTTAAGCCTAAAGCTTGAAGTTGTAAACGATAGCCTTGATCAGCCGGAAAACGACAACCTAAATAAATTTGTCCATCAGGGCCCCCTAAAATTTGATCATGGGTGGATAGGATTTTCACTTCTCCTTTAGGTGTAATATAACCTTGGACACTAGGAGAACGCTTTTCTTCCCCTTCAATAAAAGCCTCAACAATGGCTCCTAATTCGGGTATTCGACTAGAAAAGTTAGACCAAGTTTCATCTTTTGCTTGAAAACTCAAGTTTTTTAAATTATTATTAATGGCTGCTATTCTATCAAGTTTATATCCTTTATTTGGTGCAAATTCTTTTAAATGGTTTAAATTTAATACAGCATTTCCTTCCCCTGAAAATCCTTCATTAAGTTTCACCACAACTCTCTGTAAATTAGGTTGGCGTTCCCATAATTGATTGGTTTGTAATACTAGATCATCAACTGTTTTAACTAAGGGGCTGCCATCAGGATGAGGAATAGAACATTCGGTAAAAATTTCTCTACTGCCACTTTTAGAACCCCAATAATTTAATTGGGGAGAAGCAGCAAATAAGGGAACTTCTAAACTTAAAGATAATTCTTGTTCTAACTTAGTGGCATTAAAACATACCATATAAGATTTATCAGGACGAAGGGCGCGACGAATGCGTTCAAGTAAGCGAGGACGCTCTAAAATTTTTTGTGTTAAGGGCTTAAAAGAGTTATCATAAGTAGTGAGAAGAAGTAAGCGATCGCGGGCATGAGAAAAAGGAATTCCAGGCAATAATTGTAAGTAATATTCAATAATAATTGGTGATAAAGGTTGTGCGGTTACATAAATGAGTCTTGTTTTGGGATTTCGCAACCGAATTAAAGAAAATAATAATCGTTCTTCATAATGAAGAAAACCCGAAACTTTTTGCCCCACTTTTTGATCCATACTGAAAGAAGGAATCACTAAAATATCATAACCATCTTGTTCAAAGAGGTCTTTTCCCTGCCAGTATTGACGTAATTTATTTTGCAGTTGATTAAACTTTTCTACTTGAGAATCAAGGGAAACATCGTCAGTTCTCATGGTCGTTAAAATCTTGTTCCTATTGCCTTTATTATTTTAGCGATAATTGTCCCCCATTGTTACTTTTTATTGTATAGTTAAGTAACAGTTTTGACTCAGGAAAAACTTATGACTTTTCGGAACCCTGTTCCCACAGTAGATATCATTATCGAACTAATGGATCAACCCCATCGGCCGATTATTTTAATTGAACGAAAAAATCCCCCTTATGGTTGGGCTTTACCAGGGGGGTTTGTTGACTATGGAGAAACTGTCGAAAATGCTGCTTATCGAGAAGCGGTGGAAGAGGTGAGTTTATCAGTTAAATTAATTGAACAATTTCACGTCTATTCTGACCCCAAACGAGACACGAGAAAGCATACTCTTAGTATTGTCTTTATTGCCACAGCAATGGGACAACCTAAAGCAGCAGATGATGCTAAAAATATTGGGATTTTTGATCTTTGGGAATTACCGAAAAATCTTTGCTTTGATCATGATCAAATTTTGACTGATTATCAAACCTATCGTCATCACAAATTACGTCCTAATTTACACTAATTATGTTATATTTAGGGATTGATTTTGGCACCTCTGGGGCGAGAGCTATTGTTATTAATAACTTGGAGGATATTCAATTTGAAATCAATTGTTTATTCACAGAAAATCAGTCTAATAATTTAGTTTATACTTGGGAAAATACCCTTAATCAGCTATTAGATAATATTCCAAAAAACCTAGGACAAGAAATTGCTGCTATTGCCATTAATGGAACTTCCTCAACTGTCTTACTCTGTGATCAGCTAGGAAACCCCATAGATGACCCCATTTGGTACAATGATGCCAGGGGAAAGATTGTCTTAGAAAATATCAAAAAAATTGCACCTAAAGATCATTTAGTCTGTAGTGCTACTTCAAGTTTAGCCAAACTTTTTTGGTGGGTTCAAACTCCCCTATTTAAACAAGGTTATTACTTCCTACATCAAGCAGACTGGTTAGGATTTTTATTACATGGAAAACTGGGAATTAGTGATTATCATAATGCCCTAAAACTAGGTTATGATGTCGAAAATTTATGTTATCCTAATTGGTTACTAAACTTACCAATTGCTGCAATTTTACCCCAAGTTTTACCCCCAGGTGCAGCTATAGCAACTGTCAAATCAGACATAATAAAACGCTTTAATTTTAACCCCAATTGTGTTGTTTGTACAGGCACAACAGATAGTATAGCAGCCTTTTTAGCCAGTGGAGTTAATCAACCTGGAGAAGCTGTTACCTCCCTCGGATCAACCTTAGTTTTGAAATTATTAAGTCAGAGGCCTGTTAATGATAGTTCATCGGGAATTTATAGCCATCGATTGGGAGATTTATGGTTAACTGGAGGAGCATCTAATACAGGGGGTGCTGTCTTAAAACAGTTTTTTAACAGTCAAGAATTAGAAAAATTAAGCAAGCAAATTGACATAAATAAAACCACTAATTTGAATTATTATCCACTTTTAAAGCCAGGGGAAAGATTTCCTATTAATGACCCTAATTTATCACCCAACCTTGAACCAAAACCAGATAATTATGTTATATTTTTACAAGGATTATTAGAAAGTATGGCAAAAATTGAAGCCCTTGGCTATCAAAAATTACAACAATTAGGAGCAACCCCTGTCACTCAAGTTTATACCGCAGGGGGTGGGGCTAAAAATCCAACTTGGACGAAAATCAGAGAACAATATTTAAACGTTCCTGTGAGCATTTCTCCCCAGACTGAAGCTGCTTATGGAACCGCTTTATTAGCCAAAAGAAGTAGATTATGCTAAGCTAAGATAAAAATATATTAATCACAATTATGGTTGAATTTTCTTTCGCCAATCCTTGGATTATTGGTATACTATCAAATAGCAGTTTGTTGGCGATCGCCTTAATTTATCCGAAAAAATTATTAACCCTGTGGGGTTATATTCATGCTTGGATTTTAGGGGTAATTGTCTGGGGAACTTTGGGCTGGAAAGGTTATACAATTGTGATGTTTTATTTCTTAGTGGGATCAGCAGTAACCCGTATTGGTATGGCCCAAAAAGAAGCCGCAGGAATTGCTGAAAAACGCTCAGGAATGCGGGGGCCAGAGAATGTTTGGGGGTCAGCCTTAATCGCCACCATTTGCGCCGTAGGAACCCTATTTATGGACTCTCCTTGGCCATCATTATTAATCTTAGGTTATGTAGCAAGTTTTAGCACCAAACTCTCCGATACAACGGCCTCAGAAGTAGGAAAAGCCTACGGAAAACGCACCTTTTTAATTACTACCTTAAAACCCGTTCCTCCAGGCACAGAAGGGGCCATAAGTTTAGAAGGAACTTTAGCAGGAATGATTGCATCTGCGGTTATTGCCGCGTTAGGTTGGGGTTTAGGTTTAATCAACCTCATCGGGATTATTTGGTGTATAATTGCTGCTTTTATTGCCACTAATTTAGAGAGTGTTATTGGTGCTACTTTACAAGAAAAATGGCAATGGATGACTAATGAAATTGTCAATATTATTAATACATTAATTGGGGCAGTATTTGGTATATTAATGGCTTGGTTATGGAGTTATTATTTATAAAAGGTTAAACTTGTATTTCCGTAATGTTTTTGACGACAAATTTCTAATCCTTCTATCTCCTTTGCTAACCAAAATTTAGGATTATGTTCAACGGCTAATTCTCCTTGTTCCGCTAGAATTTTTTGAGTCGTAATGATTTCTAAAACAGGTTGATATAATTCACTACGATAAGGGGGATCAAAATAAATTCTATCAAATTGTTGTCCTCTTAATTTTTTAAATTCTTTTATAATATCCCCTCTAATCACTTTGAATTGTTGTTCAGAAGTAGCAAATTTATCCCAATTATTATTAATAATTGCACAAGCTTTTCCCAACTTTTCAATACCAATCACTTCCTTAGCACCCCGACATAATGCTTCTGCTCCCATTGAACCATTACCCGCACATAAATCTAACCAGCGACATCCTTCTATTTGTCCTTGCCAAATATTAAATAAGGCTTCTCTTACCTTAGCAGAGGTGGGACGGGTTAACTCCCCTGGTAAGGTTTGGATCAGTCGATTTCCATAAATTCTCATAATAGGCAATAGTAAATAATTAATTATCTATCAACTATTAACCAATTTGACAAAATTAGACAGAATTTGTAAGCCATTATCAGAGGATTTTTCTGGATGAAATTGTACCGCCATTAAATTATTAATAGCGATCGCAGCAGTCACCGTTTGACTGCCATGAGTTACCATAGCGGCCCGCACTTGGGGATCAACGGGATCGACATAATAAGAATGGACAAAATAAACATAAGGATCACTCGGCAACCCTTGCCAGATCCTGAGATCCGATTGTGTCAAGTTTAACTGATTCCAGCCCATGTGAGGAATGGTTAAATCCGGTTCAGAATGGAAACGACGAACCATCCCAGGAATAATGCCTAAACCTGGTTCTTCACCTTCTTCGGACCCATCAAAGAGAATTTGTAACCCCAAACAAATGCCTAAAAAGGGTTTGCCTTCTGCGATCGCCGCTTTAATGGGTTCAACCAAATTACGCGATCGCAAATGTTGCACCGCAGGATCAAAAGACCCAACCCCTGGCAAAACAATTGCTTTAGCATTGGCCAAATCTTCAGGAGAATCAGTGATTTTTGGGGTAATTCCTGCTTTTTCTAAGCCTTTACAAGCGGAGTGCAGGTTGCCCATATCATAATCAATAACAGCAATAAAGCTCATAAATATCAGCTAAAAAGAGATGGTTCTTTTCTAATAATATATTATTAGAGACAATTAAAGTCTACTTTATTAGACTAGAAAATGCGAGATCAACTATTAACTTTAGCCACCACATCAGGCAACGGTTTCTTAAGCTTATATAACCAAAATAAACCCCAAAAACCTAACCCAATCATCACTAAACTAATTACTTGTGCTATCCTCAAAGGGCCTAACATTAAACTATCGGTTCTTAATCCTTCTATCCAAACTCTACCACAACTATAGGCAATTAAATAAAGCAAAGATAATGTGCCAAGTTTAAACCTATTTGGCTGCTTTAAACCCCAAAAAAATAAACTTAATAAAACAATAAATACTAACAAATTCCAGAGAGATTCATATAAAAAAGTCGGATGAAAATAATCATAAGCAAGATACTCAACCGGACGATTACTAACAGGAATATAAAGCTTCCAAGGTAAATTAGTCGGCGCACCAAAGGCCTCAGAATTAAAGAAATTTCCCCATCTGCCAATAGTTTGACCTAAGGCTAAAGAGGGAACTACTAAATCCGTCAATTGCCAGATAGAAACCTTATTTAAACGAGCAAAAATTAACGCCGCTAAGGTTCCCCCAATAATTGCCCCATGAATGGCAATTCCTCCCTTCCAAATAGCGACAATATCCCCTGGACGTTGGGCGTATTCTTGCCATTGAAAAATCACATAATAAAGTCTAGCGCAGGGAATCGCCCCTAAGACTAACCAAATGGCTAAATCGCCAATTAAATCAGGATTTACCTGCCGACGTTTTGCCAACCATTGTGATAACGTCACCCCAATTAATACCGCAGAGGCGATTAAAAAGCCATACCAACGAACAGCAAAGGGCCCTACTTCAAATAAAATCGGGCCAGGAGACTGAAACTGAAACCCTAATAGCATAAGCGATCGCACGTCAGCTAATGACATCTAACCAGCATACAAGTTGATTTGCCTTAACTGTATCATGAAGTCTCTTGATTTGTAGGAAGATGGTTCAATTTATGGTAGGATCTTGAATGATCCATGATAAAAAAGCGTTGGAAAGGTTCATAAAGATATGGAAGCAGCCTTATTATTAGCAAAATTGCCTGAAGCTTATCAAATTTTTGATCCCTTGGTAGATGTTCTCCCTACCATTCCCCTTTTCTTCTTAGCCTTAGCCTTTGTTTGGCAAGCTGCCGTCGGTTTCAAGTAAATTCTTGAATATTTCGACAAGCTGGAGGCATCTACTACAGATGCCTTTTGTTTTTTTGCAATTTTTAACGAATGCTCTCAATTCGGTTCCCTTTCTCAGTGATCCTATTCCTAGGAATTATTTTAACTGGATGTAATCACCCTTTATTAATTACCCCACAAATTCTCACAGGTGGAGTCAATAGTAAGTCCCCTGAAGAATATCCTGCTTATAGTGGTGATGGACGATATTTGGCCTTTGCTTCAGATCGTCAAGGACATCGAGACATCTATCTTTATGACCTAGAACAGCGTCGTTTGGTTTCCCTTCCTAACCTCAACCGTCGAGACTCTAGTCAAGATCAACCCGCCTTAAGTACAGATGGACGCTATCTCGCTTACGTTTCCACCGAACGGGGTAAACCCGATATTATGGTTTACGATCGCCTTAAGCAACGTTCAGAATTGCTTAGTGCGAATGTTCGGGGTTCCGTGAGACAACCTACCATTACAGGGGACGGCAGCAAAGTTGCTTTCCAAACCAATCAATTAGGAGAATGGAATATTGCGATCGTTGAACGTAATACCCCCTAATAAGCAGAGAAAACCCATAAGCTGATGATACCTATGGGTTTTCGCCGCTAAAAATGATTAAGCGCGAATAAAATCATAAACACTGAGATATTTATCTCCTGGGTTATTCCAAGAGTAGTCATATTTCATACCTTGTTGAGCTAATCGATCAAAGCCCTCACGGTCGGTATACCACAATTCTAAGGCGCGGTGCATGGCTGATTCTAAGGCACTAGAATCAGTTTGGAAAAATACATAACCGTTGCGTTCTTCTGGGAGATGAAACTCATCATAATCCCGATCAAACACAGTATTAATTAATCCTCCAACCCCACGAACAATGGGAACAGTGCCATATTTTAAGGCGATCATTTGGGTTAACCCACAAGGTTCATAATTACTCGGAACAACGATCATATCTGCCCCGGCATAAATGAGGTGAGATAATTCTTCATTAAAACTAAGCTCTAAATGAACATCAGGATTATTATTTAAGTGGTGTTTTTCGTGCCAGAACCACTTATTAATATCTGGGGCTGTGGCTGAACCTAATAACACAAATTGGGCGTTACGCTTTAGGGCATAATACATGGCATGATGCACTAAATGAACACCTTTTTGATCATCTAAACGACCAATATAAGCAATTAGAGGTTTGTCTTCATCCCGAAGTAATAAGCGTTCCCGTAAAGCTTTTTTATTCTGTGCTTTTAATTCAAAATCTTCAACCCCGTATTGAGTGGGAATATAGGTATCAACTTCGGGACTCCAGATAGTATAATCGAGTCCATTAAGAATCCCGCCAAATTTTTGTTGATGGATTTCTAAAGTATGGCCTAAGCCATAGCCTTCGTTACCAAAACGGGCTTCCCAACCATGATGAGGAGAAACAGTATTAACATAATTAGCGTAAACAATTCCCCCTTTCATCAAGTTGATGGCACTACCATTAAAGTTGTCTTGTAGGCGATCATAATTGAGGTAATAAAGGTCATTATTTAACCCCGTGGCCCATAAAACATCGATTCCGGTAATGCCTTGATGTTTAAAGTTATGAATGGTGTAATTAACCCGTTGTCGATCCATGCCATGAAATTTATACATCTCGTATAACATCACCGGAACGAGTCCCGTTTGCCAATCATGACAGTTGATAATATCGGGTCGTTTATTACTCTTAAGTAAGAATTCTAAGGCTGCTTTACTGAAAAAGGCAAAGCGAAAATGATCATCTAAGGCCCCATAATAATGACCGCGATTAAAGAAATTATCACCAGAGTGGGGTTGAATAAAGAAACATTGCAGCCCATGCACTTTACCATAGAAAACAGAACAGTGAATTGTTCCACCGTACCAAGGTACGAATAAATCCCGATAAGCTTCGTGAAGCCCCCAGATATGGTCGTAGCGCATACAATCATACATGGGAAGAATCAATTCAACACAATGGCCGCGGTTTTCGAGTTCACGACTTAACCCGTAAACCACGTCACCTAACCCACCCGCTTTGATCACGGGGGCGCATTCTGAGGCTATTTGGACAATATACATAGTGGTTTCTTATCTAATCCCTCTTGATTTTTCTGGGCTGTTGTATTAATTCTTAATATTTTAGAGGGAATCTGTCAATCTGACATAGAATTGCCTAATGGTTTTGTTTATATTGAACGTTGTGCCGTCTGGATATAGATTTGGGAAGCGTTGCAACAATTATTCTCACCCGTGTTACCCTAATCTGAACCATAATAAGAATGAGTTTTTGGGAAAGGGGTCTATGGTTTCACCTGTTGATTTTCAGTTGGTTAATGCGGCGCGTCAAGGGGACTGTCCAACAGTGCAAACCTTGCTAACGAAAGGGGCGCAGGTGAATGCAACGGATTTACAAAATACCAGTGCCTTAATGTATGCGGCACAGCGAGGACATCAGGAAATAGTGCGTTGTCTTTTGGAGGCAGGGGCCAACGTTAACCAAAAGCGCATCCCTTCTGGAGTCAGTGCTTTAATGTTGGCCGCGGCTGCTAACAGGGTTGATATTGTCAAAGATTTAATGGCAGCCGGGGCAGCAGTTAACCAAACTAATGAAGATGGTAGCCCTGCTTTGATGATTGCCGCTTATAAAGGCTATTTAGAGATCGTCAAAATTTTAATCGCTGCGGGGGCGAATATAAATCATCAAGACAAAGATGGAGATGATGCCCTCAAGTTGGCGATTAAAGGGGATTATCCCGCAGTTATTGAGGTATTACGCCAAACGGGAGCAGCCCTTGAAGATGAGCGAGAAGCCCTAATTGTTGCGATCCGTGCTGGTAGCTTAAAGACGTTTCAAGCTCTCTTAACTCCCCAAATAGATATTAATCAACCCAATGCTGAAGGCGAAACCCTGTTATCTTTAGCAGCATCGGAAGGAAAAACTGCCATTATCCAAGCTTTATTAGCCGCAGGAGCCGAGGTAAATCGAAAAGATGAGGATGGAGAAACCCCCTTGCATTATGCCACCGTAGAGGGGCATTTAGAGGCAGTTAAGGCTTTATTAGAAGGGGGCGCAAATGTCCATCAGGCTAATCAATTTGGCGACACAGCTTTAATTTTGGCGGTGGTACAAGGATACCCGATGATTGTCAAAGAATTACTCCAACGAGGGGCAGATCCCAACCGTCAGAATTATGGCGAAACTCCCCTAACTTTGGCGATCACCCAAGGCAATTTAGAGGTGATTCAAGCTTTATTAACCGCAGGGGCTGATCCTAACACGCGCTTTCCCAATGGACAAACGGGGTTAATGACGGCGGCAGACAAGGGCAATATTACCTTAATGCGTCTTCTATTGAAAGCTGGAGCAGATGTGCAGCTAAAGGATACAACAGCGGCCACAGCCTTGATGTGGGGTAGTCATCGCGGTTATGTTGATGTAGTTCAAATATTGTTAGATACTGGAAAGGTTAATTTAGATGAAAGAAATCAGGGAGGCTATACTGCTTTGATGTTAGCTCAATATAATCATTATCCTGAAGTTGTGGAATTATTAAAAAAGGCAGGTGCTAAATAATTTTAAAGCAATTTTTTCTACCCCCTAATACCTAACACCTAACACCTAATACCTAACCATGCGAACTTATACGTTAATTGCTCCAGCTAAAATTAATTTATATCTAGAAATAATCGGCGATCGCCCCGATGGTTATCATGAATTAGTGATGATTTTACAAAGTATTGAATTGGCTGATCGCCTGGAAATTCGAGGCAATGGCACTCAAGGAATTCAATTACATTGTAATCATCCACTTGTGCCTTTAGATCAGACTAATTTAGCCTATCGTGCGGCTCAATTAATGATTCAAGAATTTCCTGAAGCTTTTGCTAATTATGGCGGGGTTGATATTACCATTGATAAACAAATTCCTGTCGCTGCGGGGTTGGCAGGAGGCTCAACTGATGGGGCTGCAGTTTTAGTCGGATTAGACTTATTATGGGAATTAGGATTAACCTTACCCCAACTGCAACTTCTAGGGGAAAAATTGGGATCTGATGTGCCGTTTTGTGTGGGAGGTGGGACAGCGATCGCTACAGGAAGAGGAGAGAAGTTAGATGCTATTCAAGACTTAGATAGTTTATGGGTAGTATTAGCAAAATATCAAAATATTTCTGTATCTACTCCTTGGGCCTATCAAACCTATAAACAACAATTTAATGAGACTTATATTAATGATTTAAAAAATATTCAATCTCGAACTTCTCAAATTCATTCCGGCCCTTTGGTGAAAGCAATTAGTAACAAAAACGCCACAAAAATTGGTCACTTATTACACAATGATTTGGAAAAAGTAGTGTTACCAGAATATTCCCAAGTTGCTCAATTAAGAGAGATTTTACAACAAGCAGGGGGACTGGGAACTATGATGTCAGGATCTGGGCCAACGGTGTTTACTTTGTGTAATTCTCAAGCAGAAGCAGAAACAATCAAACAAAAAGCGAGACAAGAAATAACAGATCCAGACTTAGAATTTTGGGTGACTAAACTATCAAGTACAGGCATTCAAGTTGCTTCAATATAAATAAATGTAAGGTGGGCATTGCCCACCCTACCATAAAGATGTAGACCTAAACAAAAGCAAAAGCACTACTGTTTAAATCTAAATTATTTGTCCCTTTGACAACCCCAACTAATTCATCATCCATACCAGCAACCTTTAAAAAGATTGCTAGATCGTTACTTCCAAAAGGAGAAGAACCGAGATAATAATCATTGGCTATACCATGTAACTGAATGGTATCTTGAGAAGAATTAAACCCGACAATATCTGCATAATCTTGTTCCCCATAACTGTCATAAAATGCTTTATTAATATCTCCTAAAGCAAAAATATCAGCATTAGGTGTTCCAGTTTTGGTTTCAACTAAACCAGTTAAAGGATCGGATGATACATTCATTGAGTTAGGAACTTCTTCCGACAAGACAATATTACGAAACTGACTGATTCCACCGACATTAGCATCATCATCATTCATGAAAGCTAAACGGTCAAAGTTTCCGGTAAAATAGTCGCCAACATTAATACTATAAGCTTTCCAATTGTCATTGGCCGCATAATTATTAAAGGCTTGATTTCCCCAAGTTTGAGTACCATAGAGTTGAAAGAGGGTATTGGTATTATCAAAAACATTATCATTATTATCAAAACCAATTCCTTGAATTTCTCCTTGACTGGTACTACGGAATTCAAAGTTTAAAACAGTATTAGCTGTAATATTATAATTATTAATAGCTAATTGTTTCCAGCCATTGTTCTTGATTTTGGCCTCGTTACCATGATCATCATAGGTAACAATTGATCGGGAAGTATCTTGAGGTGAAGATTTCCCATTTAAGACGGAAGCATTTCCATAGGTTTGTAGGGAGTTAGTTTCTGAATTTCCGTTAATGTTGATAGTTAATTTATCAGCTTCGTAGAGTTCAATATTACGAAACTGACTGATACCACCGACATTAGCATCATCATCATTCATGAAAGCTAAACGGTCAAAGTTTCCGG
>NZ_JAYGHQ010000008.1:0-399 GCF_034931425.1 Crocosphaera sp. XPORK-15E | reverse complement strand
TTTGAGTACCATAGAGTTGAAAGAGGGTATTGGTATTATCAAAAACATTATCATTCTTGTCAAAACCAATTCCTTGAATTTCTGCTTGACTGGTACTACGGAATTCAAAGTTTAAGATGCTATTCTTCGTAATATTATAATTACCAAGAGCAAATTGTTTCCAGCCATTATTTTCAATTTGTACTTCGTTTCCGTTGTCATTATAAGTAACAATTGCTTGGGGAGTATCTTGAGGTAGAGATTTCCCATTTAAGACGGAAGCATCTCCATAGGTTTCAATGGAGTTAGTTTGAATTGTTTCGTTGATGTTGACTGCTAACCCTGGTATATGATCAATAATATTGACTGTCGTGGTATTATTTGTTCCCACAACATAGTTATCAGGACTATTAGGATAAC